>CAZVFT010000021.1:0-27537 GCA_964626495.1 uncultured bacterium | reverse complement strand
AAGGAGTTCCCCCGAAAATAGCTTTTAAAACCTTGTAACTCACGTTAATACTGCAAATAGAGGATTTCACAAGTGGCGGAGTACTTTCCCAGAGAAAAAACGGGGGAACTTTTTGTTGGTAATAAAAGGAAAAGCGCTCTAACCTTTGTTGATGAATTGGTCTTCATTGACCGTCGTTAACGAAAGGAGAGCGCTGATGGATTTTACTAAAGTTGCCAGACGTTTGCGAGAAAAAGTTGTCCTATTTTCGGGGGAACTTTGCGATAGATTGGGGAAGACAGCCAGTCGTTTCGTTACCGAAGCTGTTTACGGAATGATGGTGAACCAGTCTGTTTTGCTTACAGAGATGGGTCGCACTCTGGAAGATGATGTTTCTTTGAAGAAGATTGAAGAGAGGTTTTGTCGCCAGTTGGGTAAGAAGGGGTTGTGGGAGTTATTACACAATTCTCTCATACAGAATGCATCTTCTCACATAATGGATGATACTTTACTAATTCTGGATATCAGCGACATACAGAAGAAGTACGCTAAGAAGATGGAGATTGCGTTACGTTTGTCTGAAAAACATGATGGCAATTGTTTTGATGGTATTCTATTTCCTGGCTGTCGTGCTGGATAAAAATCAGAAACTTAAATTATTGACAGGACACGTGTTTGCGGCGGCTAAACGGGTGTTTAGTGTCCCTGATTTTGGATATTATGCCTTGGGGATGGTATTTCAGCAATTTTCAGGCGGAATCCAGGAAAAATTACACCAAAACCTAAGAAACCGCCTGGCGCATGGCAGTTATTGCTAAAATTTACCTGATATTTCGGGGGAAGTTCAGATAAGACAAACTCTTAACCGATGCTGGAATCCTGATTATTTATTCTTCCATTTTATTTTATCATTACCCTCTTTAGACCAACAAACAGCCAGGTATATGCCACTGCAGCGGAGACCAGCATAGAAATGACCATAGCAATCCAAACCCATTCAACGGGTTTGTTTAACCAGTAAACAAAAACATAAGCTAAAGATATGCTCACAAGAAGAACCCTGAGGAAAGTAATGACCAGCATAGGCATTCCATGCCCAAGTCCTTGAAGAATCCTCCCGCTCATCATACTGATTGCAATAAATGGGTAGGAAAAAACCATAATCCTTAAATAGTGAATACCCGCAGTGGTAATGCCGATATCGTCACTGAAGACTGACATGATTTGGGGGGCAAATGTAAAAATAATTGCTCCCATTCCAACTCCGATGAAAATTGCCCGACTCAAACCGTATCGGACAATCCCCCGAAGCAGATCAATTCTCCTGGCTCCGTAGAACATCCCCACCAGCGTCACTGCACTCGAAGCGATTGCTATGGCGGGCATCAGGAAAAAGTGATCAACGCGATGTCCAACCTGATAGGCGGCTACCGGGTCGCCAGAAAATGAAATCAGAATCTTATTAAAAGCTCCACTCCCCAGAGACATGATGACCATGGAAAACGACGATGGAATCCCGATCTTGAAAATTTTCTCCACAATCTCACGAGAAATTTTGAAATCTTTCAGAGCAAAGGCAATATACGCATGTCCCTTTACCAGCAAAAAGTAGGCAAAAGCCAAAGCGGATACTCCAGCACTTACGACTGTTGCGAGGGCTGCTCCCCTCACTCCCATACCCAGTCCAAAAATTAAGATAGGATCCAGAATTATATTGAGAAGGGTCGAACCTCCCTGGATCAGCATAGGTGTTTTCATATCCCCTTCCCCTGAAAGAATCGAGCGGAAGAAAATAGACATCACCACAAAGATGTGCCCCGTAGCCATAATTCTGAAATAACTCCATGCTAATTCCAGAAGATTCGGTGGAACACCCAAAGTGCTTAAAAACCTTTTTCCCCATAACAAACCGATGAATGTAAAAAAAGAGCCAATGATCACACCGAGCATGACAGCATGTTCAGCACTGTTATCAGCTCTTCGTTTTCTTTCAGCGCCAATAAACTTAGCGATTGTTGCCGTCACGCCTATTCCCAGACCAAAACTGATTCCTGTGGCAAAGAATATAAGAGGCATGTTGAATGCCAGGGCTGTCAAAGCATCACCGCTTACCCGCCCCACAAAAATCATATCCACAATAATGTAAACAGTCTGCACTACCATCCCTAACATTGTTGGGACAGCCAGCGTCCAAAGTCCCTTCCTAGGATTAGAGATAAATTCCTTCAGGCGACTGGATTTCTCCTTTGGTGTTATTTCGATTGTTTCTTCAGACATCTACCACCACACCTGTTTGCCATTCTCAAGAGTAAATATCCTCTCTTCCTTTCGAGAACCTTCTTTTATCAGCCAATATAACCGATTTGCGGGTATGTTATGAAACAACATAGGTTCATCTGTTGCCTGCTGTTTACCGACTGAGATCCATTCGCCTTCCCAGAAAAAAAGTTCGTACATTTCTCCCCCTTCCAGGAAAACCACATCTTTGCTTACCGTAGCGTCAGCAATTTTCTTCCTGGTTGTTGATATTAACCTTGCTGTAACACTGTCAGTGGCAGACAAACCACCAAGATGGCGAATCTTACCTTTTAGGTCTAATATAAACGGAGAAGCGGCTGGCTCCAGTTTCTTATGAACATAGTACATAGGAAGGTAGACAATGTTGGTGCCCATGTCACAAAACCGGACACTATCTTCTACAATCTTTCCCCAGTGAATTGCCTTCCACTCACCCGAATTAAAAACGGACAGATAGCCATAGTTGGTGCTGTCTGGAATAGGTTTCTCTAAGTCAACAACCACATCATCAACATTAGTGTAATAGCGAGTTACATCCCGATAGTACTTCCCGGAAAGCCAGGGTGGAGCTTTTTCCCAATCCTCAAGTTTAAAGACTAAATTCCCTTTTTGTTTGCTGTACGTTTTACGATAAACTTTTGCACACCGATTGCTCAGTGTATATTTGCCAGGATTTGCCTCGCATCCCATAAATGGAATTACTTCTCCATTTTTTACAAGAATGGCATTCCAGGCGTGGTTTCCTCCAGCGTCAGCCCAGTGCGGCGTATAATCGCTTGTCACTGCCAATCCAACAGCCCGCATGGCATAAATTGTCAGATTTGTCATATCTTCACAGCGGCCACTGTGCGTTTCCATCATTTCGGAAAGTCCCAGATCAGTAGGGTGACAGTAAAAGAGGGGATCAAAAGTAAACCACGATTTCAGATCGTCATTAATGCGGCTCCCAACCTCGACACAATTCTGGGGATCAGATAATTCCCTGTGGAGATTTTGATATCGATCAAAAAAATGTTTTCGCCAAGATTCCAGCGGTTCATTACTGCCCCGGTAGGGTAGCACGTATTCACAGAAGTCTTCATACGACAGGTGGTTTGCCCATGGTTGTGTTTTCCACGCTTTAAATGCCAGTTCAACATTTTCAATCAAATATTCTGAAGAAATTTCTTTTAGATCATAAAATCCCTCTTTACGACCAAAGTGGAGTTCCCCTGTCTCTACTTCCATAGAATCCAATGCGGCAATCACTGTATTGTAATCCGGGTAATTCAGAACATTGAAGTCAATTTCCCCGCCTATGGAATCATAAAGAGCAAAGGTTACATAAGAATGATCCTCCATATTTCCAATCAGGAAAAAAAGTGCTTCCAATTGCAAGTTGTCTCCTTTCTCGCGGAAATAGGTAATCGCTTTCTCCAGCTCGAATCGATTGGATCCCTTCATCTCAAGATTTCTGATCACATCTTCAGGTAACAAATTGATCTTGTTAGTCTGATATGACACAATCCCAACAATGATCATGACAGTTAGAAACATAACAGTATAAAAATATTTCATTTTTTTCACCCCTTAAATTGCTATAAACTAAGGCATTGAATTAGCATCAAAATGACCGTATTTCCTACTGATAATCAATCTTAGAGCGGTGTTTTTATAGCATCAAAGAATTCTTATGAGTTCAGAAGTAAAATCCAAACTGATTAAAGCCATTTTTGTTATTGTTTACATCTATTTATTCCTGCTAAGCATCAAGTTATTAGGTCATTCATTCAAACTCTTTGGAGAAGAATTTGCTAAGGGTATGATTCAAATGACCTCAAATCCTTTCGCAGGACTCATCATTGGCATTGTTGCAACAAGCTTAATCCAGAGTTCATCCACCACTACATCTCTTGTTGTCGGAATGGTGGCAGGAGGGGCGTTGACTCTTGAAAATGCCATTCCAATTATTATGGGTGCCAATATTGGGACCACTATCACCAACACCCTCGTTTCCTTCGGTCACATTACACGGAGAGCAGAATTCAAACGAGCATTCTCTGCCAGTATCGTACACGATTTTTTTAACATTTTAGCAGTAATTGTTTTATTCCCCATTGAAATGTTTTTTCATCCCATCCAAAAAAGTGCTGCCATACTCGAGAACATTTTTTCTGGTGTTGGTGGATATAAGGCATTTAATCCTCTAAAATTCATCCTGGATCCTGCTATCCAATTATTCGATTCTATATTTTCTCAGTTACCACAACCTCACATCTTCCTGATGATTTTTTCTATCATTATTCTTTTTATGTCCCTCATACGACTGGTAAAAACAATCCGTTCACTTGTGATTCATCGCCTTGAAGTTATTATCAATGATTACCTGTTTAAAAATGCTATAATTGGATTTCTTCTGGGTGCAATTATCACTGCGATTGTACAAAGCAGTTCTGTTACCACGTCCATAATCATTCCCCTGGCAGGTGCTGGAATTGTAACTGTAGCACAAATTTTTCCCTATACACTTGGGAGCAATATCGGTACCACTGTAACTGCACTTCTGGCTGCGATGACAACCCAGAATAGCGTTGCTGTAACCGTGGCATTTTCTCACCTCTGTTTTAATATTTTTGGGATTGCAATTTTTTATCCCCTGCAGAGAATTCCTATTAATCTCTCGATATATATTGGAGAAAAAGCGGGTAAGTCAACAAGAAACCTTGCTATTTATATTACCATCTACATTTTATTATATTTTATTCCTATTATGTTCATATTTTTAATCTAATAAAAGAGGATACAATATGTGGAAAGAACTAATAAAAATCTGGAAATCGGTAGGGCTTTTAGAACAAGCTTGGAATGAATCGTATGAAATGCTTGGATTGTCTCGGGAGATTTTCGTTCAGGCAATCAAATACCTTCGAGATGGAGTAAACAGAGCCATACTGATAGCCCTCAAAAAGCGGGATGAGGAAATCAATGCTTATCAGAGAGATGTCCGTCGAAAGGTGATGACTCATTACTCCATTGAAAAGGAAACGACAGATATTGCCAGCGGACTTGTACTCGTGAATATGGTTGTGGATATTGAGCGCCTTGGTGATTACACAAAAAATATTTTGGATCTGGCCATACAACACCCTCAAACTATCATATCTGAAGAACTGTCAAAAGACCTGCACATGGTGGAGACTGAAATGGTTATCCGATTCGACAAAACATTAGAAGCCATTCATACCCAGGATCCAGAAGTGGCTAAATCCCTGATGGATACCTACCAAGAGCAGGTAACTGATATATCAGATTCCATTTTGAATGGTGTGCTATCCGGCGAACTTACCTTTGGATCTGAGTCCAAAACAGCTGCAGTAGCGCTTTATGCAAGATACTTAAAACGGATTGGCGCTCACCTGAAAAATATTACCACTACCCTGGTGAATCCTTTTGATGCGATTGGATATAAACCAAAAAAAGAACATTAAAATTAAATAGTTCCAAGAAGTAAGGCGTAATCTTTAAAAGGAATACGTTAGTTTAAAGTAGACATTGTCATTGCTATCGAACTGGCCAAAAATACTTGCTTCATTCCCCCAGATTAGATCAACTCCAAATTCTGCCGAGACATTATCGGCAATTTCGTATCCAAATATCATACGGCTCAAACCCGATTCCTCTGTTTTGTCGTATAAGGTCAGCCACCTCGCACTTGCAGTTTCATTCCAGAAAGTACCGAATATCATAAGCGTCATCCATTCCTCCACTTCATTTGCCTTCTGAATGGTATCTACATAATCAAGGATCTGCATCCGAATGTACTGAGTGGAAATGGTGGAACCCCAGGGACCACTGATATCTAATCCCACCATGCCCTGAAAATAGTCTGATGTGCAGATGTTATTACCGAACACCAAATTTGCTGGAGGAATTTGTGTAACTGTTGGTTCTGTATTGAAATAATAATCTGGGAAATAGCCAAGTTCCCCGCGCAAGACAGCGCCGAAAATTGGTCTTGAAAAGTTTAAACCAAACATGTTAATTCGACGAAAATAGGAATACACTTTTATTCTTTCTGGGGGATTCACCAAATTCAATGTGTCAATATCCATTGATACAAGATACCTATCCTGATAGGATTGAAGGAATAAAAAACTGTAATCAGTTCCTAGGGCAAATCCCGATAATTTTATACCGTACTCACTGTTTTGAATTGTTGCTTCGGGCACTTCTGACTTGCCCCAAACCAATGGAATTTCAAGAATATTTTCGATCCCAAATGATTCTGGTCGAGTAAAAGCCCAATCACTTCCCTGTTCAGCAAAACGCCACGGTTCAAATTTGGGAATCCAGATAGCTTCCAATACCAAAGTCTCTGAGTAAACATTTGCCTTTACCATAGGAATGCCAACACGAATGTCCTCAAAATTCTGCAGCAGAAAATATCGCAGGTCAAGTGGGTTAACAATATCGTTGATGAAAACACCGTCAGCCTTTCCCCACACCACCTGCTGCTTTCCGATTCGAAGATCAACCTTATCGAAATAGATATCCAGAAACAGTTCTCTGAGTGTTATTTCCGGAGAGCCCTCCATCAGGAGATCGTCACTAACATCAAAACTGGCATACCCCCGAGCCCAATCTCCCGAGATTGTTGTGTTCAGGCGGAATCGATTTCTCAACATCATATAGTCTGGATCTTCATCCGCCCGGATGGCTGTCCAGCTCTGCAAATAGCCATCAAATTGTGGTTGAGCTGTTAGTAGTGTCATTACACACAATAATATCAGAATAATTATTTTCACTATTTCACCCTTTGCAAAAATCTTTTAGTAAAGAAATTGTCTCTAATTCCGGTATCATATTCAATATCTGATATTTCCATGATTGTTTTATGTTCTGTTTGTACATTTTCCATCTTCATTTTCAATACGGACCAGTAATTCCCGTCCAAGCGTTGTTTTAAGAAATCCAGTACTTTTAACAGGCGGTTTTTTTTGTCATAAAATTGCACTTTTGTCATAACAAAATTATTCTTATCCACCCAAATAATTCTTTTGTTATAGGCTGTATCCTTCCGTTTAGGAATTGCCCGCACTTTGTAACAATTAACGCCGTTGATTTCTTCCTCCCCCAGCAGTTCATACTCATCATCATCCAGTTCGCGACCACCAATGTCCTCATAAGTAAAGTCACTCCCCATAAAGTTCTCTGATTTTTCCCGAGCGGCAATCCGCTTGACTTTCCCCAATGCTGGAAGAAACAGCCATTGGTCATCATCCTTGTTGCTTTCCAGGTATTCCCACATAAGAAATCCAGTACCTTTCACATCTGCAGGTTTCAAAAATCTGATGAGAGATTTGCTTTTGAATTTTCCCTCATTAAAATTCCGCTGGTAACGAGTAATTTCCCTAACCCGCTTTTTTTCTCTTCCGCGTTTGATGGAAATCAACGTCATGGTTGTTTTAGCTACCATTGATTTCGGTTCCGGCCAGGCATCTACTTTTTCCATAATCTGCCGACTGGTCATTTGACTAAAAACAAAGGACATCATCAATCCCCAAATGATTACGATATTTTTCATTTTATTCTCCTTCCCCAATATCTGTAACCGCAAACTTCACGTCTGCGTAAACTCAGCATGCTCAGCCAAGGTTTAGGTTACTTTTTGTGTCCATAGACTATCATCATTCCGGGCGGCGTCAGTATCAGAGCCAGTCCAAATGCTTTCAAGAAATTTTTCCTGAACTTCAGCTCTGCCAGTCCTGAAGCCTGCAGGCAGGCAATCCCATAGATGACTACTACAATGCTGATATTCCGCCATAAAAATCCACCCAGATCAGGCCACCATTGTGACGTATAACCACCAGAATCGAAGTACCAATTCCAGATCCACACGATACCTTTATAACACCAGTAGATCAGGATACATAAAATCCCAATGGAAAATATTCTGGATATGATATTATCTTTTGCTTTCATTATTTCCTCAACGATGTAAGAATTCGGGATTCATCCAGCTGACAATTGCTGGCAGCAATGCTAACGATCCGAACAGGCACATACTGATTGACAACGTAATCAAAAAACCGAAAAAGTAGACAGGTAAAAAGACGGATAGCGTAAGAACGGTGAATCCAATGATAACTGAAAGTGCATTGAAAACGATCCCTTTCCCGGAAATTCTCAAGGTGGTATAAATTGCTTCTTCCATTTCCTGTCCACTGCGGATGTGTTCGCGTAGATGCCAAAGAAAATGAACAGTGTAATCCACACCGACACCTATCATTATACTGGTTAACATCGCTGTCGCTATATTCAATTCAATATTCAAATATCCCATCAAACCAAACACCAGAATAATTGCTGTTCCCAAGGGAATAATTGACAGTAAACCACCGACAAATGAGCGGAAGATTAAAGTCATGATAATAAAAATAACCACTAATGAAACCGATAAACTTATCATCTGCCCGCGTACAATCATTTTTGCTAATTCTCCAATTAGTGCTGCGGCGCCAGTTAATGTTATCGGTACACCAAATAAATTGGCACGAATATAATCTTCTGTATCTTCCACCATCTCCACAATCTGGCTGGTCTTGATATTTTTCAGACGAACGATCAGGTGGGCATTTTCGGGGTAATCAATATCATCAATAAATTGATAAAAATCCGACTCATCGCCAGTTAGGCTGTATAAAAACAGATATTGTGCGATCAGTTGTCGATTGTCAGGAATAACTTCATACTCGCTCCTGCCACCGTGAAAGGCGCTGTGCATTTTCTTTATTTGATCCACAATTGATACGGTTCGGGATACCAACGGATTCTTTTCCAGATGAGTTGCCACCTGATCAATTTTTCTCAGTATCTCAGGTTCTTTAATATCTCCATTAACCCGAATAGATATTTGAGTTGCACCACCAAACATTTCGGTAATTGCGTTGTTGTTGATTCTGATGGGGTTGTCCTCATCATAATAATGATCTGGGTCAGTATCAACAACAATACGCTGAATCCCAATCCCAACAAAGATCAAAACTGCCGCTATTATTAATAAAAATGGTTTGCGGAAGTTAATGAAAAATCTCCCCCAGCCATGAAGAAAACGATTCATTTTATCAAGACTGTGTTCCCGTGAAAGAAACTTGGGTCGGTTAGCCACAAGAAGAGCTGCTGGAATGAACAATAAGCTCATCACAAAAGCCACCAGAATCCCAAAAGAAACAAGCCAGCCTAATTCTTTTATTCTTGGAAGAACATGTCCCATTAAACTTAAAAAACCAATGATGGTGGTTAACCCTGCTATAAAAATGGGTGAGCGAAGCTTACTGAGTGTTTTTCTTATTATTTCCTCTTTCAGAATTTCTGGATCCGATTTAGTATATTCATAATAATGTGCAATAATGTGGATTCCATAATCATTTGCAATCGCAATCAACATTACTGGAATAATCACTCCAATAAAAACCAGTTTAATTCCAAGTAGAGACATCATTCCGAAAGTCCAGATGACGGAAATAATTACAACTGATAACGGCATAAAAACACCCAGCCAGCTACGGAAACTAAGAGACAAAAGAATAATCATCAGGAAAATCCCGTAGGGCATAAATGTCTTCATGTCAGTCTGCATGTTTTTTGATATCGCCGCTCTGATAACCGGCATGCCGGAGTAGTAAAACTCCTCAGGTTCTTCGAATTGTTCTTTCAGTTTTATTATCTGATCTCTCAGAACGTATTCGTCGTAATCAAAAGAGGATGACAGCTGGCAGATGAAAGCCATCCCAAGAAAATCTTCTGTAACCATATTTCCGTAAATCAGATCATTTCCTCTTAACCTAACTTTTAATTCTTCTACATCTTCCATTGTAGCGGGATATTCTTCCAGAAAATTCTCTACTTCAAAGCCATCTTCCGTACTGATTATATTTCTGGCATTATATAAAGAAAACACTTGAATAAACTGCTCAATATTTTCTAGGGAATCTTGTAAGGCTTCGAATTTGGTCAGAGTGTGTTTAGTCAATAAACTGTCTGATATAACGCCAACTATTACAATCTCCGACCCGGTAAAAAGCGAATCAATCATGTCCATATTTACTCTAACCGGATGATCTTTAGCAATCATCGCTTTTATGCTGGGGTCCAGCTCCAGAGAGGGTATTTGCCACAGAAATAGAAGTGTTATAAAAATAGATCCACCAACAATGGTTCGTGGGTAGTTCAGTAAGAACTTAAATAGTTTCGACATGTTGTATTCCTTTGTCTGTGAAGAGTCCTGTAGTGATCATTTTTACAAAAGTTCGGATTGTATCATTTGGAGCAAGATTATTTCTCATAAAAAATTCCGGTTGAAATGTGGAGTTAACCATATTGATATAAATCGTTGCTACAACTTTCATATCCAGGTCTGAACGAACCAGTCTTTGCTTTTGGGCATTGTTCAGGACCTCATAGAAATCATCCCGTCTTGCCAGACGGAATTTTTCCAACTCACTCCAGAGAGCTGGATACCGAGTTTTGAATTCTGCCATTCGCTGTAATGGGACACGTCCCACGAAGTTTACGATGAACTCCATAATTTTAATGAACTGTATAGCTGGATTTTGTACTTCACTCCGAATAGTTTGAATATGACTGGCAATCCGTCCTGTGATGAATTGAACAATCTTCTTTATTAGAACGTCTTTAGTGGGGAAAAACTTGTAGATAGTCTTTTTGCTCATCCCCAATCGATGAGATAGAGATTCTACCGTGAAACTTCTCAGCCCCTCTTCCATTATGGAATCAAATCCCTGTTCTAAAATCTGTTCTTCTTGTTGTGTTATTTTCTTGGACATAGGAAACGATTAACGTTTATATCGTTTCCAATTTATACTGTATTTTCTTAGATTCAAAATGTTTTTCAGGTATTATCCAAATGTAATATGTAAACTCCAGTTTGTGACTAAAGCTATCTGGTTGTGATACTATATCTCAAAGTTATATTAGAATTATATCTTTTAATCTTTTCTATTTGCCATTGTTAAAAGGTCAATCTATTTTCCTGCCGTGAATTTGAGAATAAAAATTACCGTTTTTCTACTAATGGTTTCTTTCCCAACGGTCTTTTTTACCCAAACAAGGGAGTTTGACGAAAACATTCAGTTCCACTCAACAGAATTGGATAAGTTACGGCGGGAGGTCAAAGATTTTGAAAAAAGGATCAAGGAGACGTCTGAAAAGGAAAAAAGTACAGCTGAAAAATTGAGTGAGTTGGATGAGGAAATTTCGTTGATCAGAAATTTAATTTATCGTCTGCGAAAGGAAGAAAATATTAAAAAAGGGGCTATTGAGAAGGCAGAAGAAGAAATTCAACAAAAAGAAGCGGAGAAAAAGAATCTCATAAATCGGTATGCAAATCGAGTAGTTAATATCTATAAAAAGGGAAGACTGTCCGATTTGGAACTGCTTTTTGATTCAGAATCGTGGCAGCAGGCTATCTATCGAACAAGGTATATGAATGTCATTTCTGATTATGACAGATCTCTTAACGAAAAAATACGAACTACCATTGAGGATATACAAGAAAGTTGGTCAAATATGATGGCAGAATTGCGTGATCTGGAAAGAATCGATAAGGAAAAAGTTGACCGGAAGAAGTGGCTTGAACGCCGCCGTCGTATGAGGAACAGTGAATTGAATCGTTTAAAGCGTAATAAGCAAGAACTGGCAAAAGCGTTGGAAGAACGTCAGGAGGCAGCCAAAGAACTCGAAGCGATCATTGCAAAGCTGGAAAAGGAAAAAGCAGCCCGGCTGGCAGAGCTTGAACGACGCCGACGGGAAGCCAGGGAACTTCGCGCTGCTGAAAATTTTTCTGCATTGAAAGGAAAACTTCCGTGGCCTGTTGATGGGGCAATCATCTCCCGGTTTGGAAGACATCGAAATCCAACATTGAAAACCGTAACTGAAAATCCCGGTATTGATATCCGGGGAAAGAGTGGGGTTGAAGTTCGGGCAGTATTTGATGGCATTGTGACGACAATTACCTATATTCGTGGTTATGGCAACACCATCATCATTGATCACGGTGGGGGATATTACACGGTTTATACACACATAATGGACGTCGAGGTGGATGAAGGGGGATATGTACAAGCATTAGACATTATTGCACGTGTTGGGGATTCTGGTTCTTTGGATGGGGCGAAACTACATTTTGAAATTTGGGGAAATAAGCAGAAACTTAACCCGGAACTTTGGTTGAGGAAGTCGTAATGTTTCAGGAATTAGTTGGTCAGGAGCGTATCTGGGAACGATTGTTAGCTATTTATGAGGGTAGCAGGGTAGCAAGTGCTTATCTGTTCCACGGTCCATCCGGGACAGGTAAAGAGGGAATGGCGGTAAAATTTACCGCTCTGCTAAATTGCCAGGGAGATGGAGATAGACCATGTGGTGTCTGTCCATCCTGTAAAAAATGCCGACATCTCCAACATTCCAATTTGACGTTAATAGTTCCGTTTCCAAGGGACAAGAGTATCTCGAAAAATTCTGAGGCTGTCAAAGCTCTTTCTCCGAGATCATTAACCAGACTGGAAGAGTTAATCAAGGAAAAAGGAGAGAACCTCTACGCCAAAATTGCGCTTCCCAGAGCCGAAACCATCCTTCTGAATAGCATACGCGACCTCCGAAAAAGCATCTATCTAAAAGCGGGGGAATGGGGTCGAAAGATAATTCTCATTTTTGATGCTCATCAACTGATGACCCAGCAGGGAGAGGCTGGGAACGCACTTCTGAAAATCCTTGAGGAACCACCTAACAACACTACATTTATCCTTACTACTGATCATCCAGAACAGCTTGCGGAAACAATCCTCTCAAGGTGCCACAAGGTGTATTTCCCCCCTATTTCTAATGAGTTGATAGAGAAAACATTAACATCATCTTTTAAAAAAGATGAACCCACTGCACGACTTATTTCTCATCTCGCTCAGGGTGATTTTCGAACGGCTCAGCAACTTGCTCAAGAGAAGCTGGAGAACATTGAACATCTTGTGAAGCAACTAGTCAGCTGGATCAGTTCAGAGACAAAAGAGGGGTGGCAGAATTTTTTAAATCACGGGATAGTTGTACAGCAGAGGAGTAATCAGGAGTTTTGTCATCATCTAAGGCTTTTAACATACTGGTTCAGGGATGCCATGCATCTCCAGAAACTTGATGGAAAAGCAACTTTGATACTTGAACCGATGGCTGAGGAAATTAAGAAATTTGTGGACGCATTCCCTGAAGCTAACTTCTCAGAGATTGTGATGACTCTGGAAATGTGTAGTGATTCCCTTTCTCGTCATTATAACCTAAATTTAGTATTGATAAATTTGATGTTGGATATACAGAAACAGTTATTAATTCGGCAATGATTAACCGTAATATTTAAGGTTAGACGATATATGTTGGACGTTAGACACAAGAATTATCTGGTATCTCATCACTTGTCACCTGTGTTATGTTACGTTTCACATCAGGGAATTTTGTGTGTATATCTGTTGTTGGGTTAATAGGTAGTTAAAAAGCCATTGGTTTTTCTATAAGTAACAATTATTAGTGAATGGATGGGTTGAAAATAAAAATTAAGTTTAGTATAAAGAATTAGCGGAGATATTGAATGCAAAACTTACAAAATACATTAGTTGAATTACTCAGAGACGATTCAAACTATACCAGCGAAGGCAAACTTCTAAAGAATAAATTAACTGAAGACGCACTAAAATTAGAAACGTCACTTCTCAAATATCTTCTAAAAAATGACCGCCTGAAAAAACACTTTTTTATTGACGTGGACGGCACCCTTGTTTTTGACAAAGATAAATTCATTCAATTTGTAAATGATAAGGAATTTCTTCCTGATTCATATACCAGTTTCAGAAATAAAATTGGACTATTGGACGAAGACGGAAAATATTTTTCTGAAAAGCGGGATGTGGTCTTGGCCTGGCCCTACAAGGACTGTGTTTTGGAAGGGGGACAGGATAAAGAAGACCAGAAAAGAAATGAGATTTTTTACAACGAAGTATTAGCCCCGGACGAAATTGACCGGCTCTTTGACCCCAAAGTACTCACCAATTTCAAACGCTACGACAAAGACGGTGAACATAAAGACCCTGATGATTTAAGCCAGAACGATAACCTGATAATTAAAGGTAATAATCTCTTGGCTTTGCATTCGCTGAAAAGACATTACCGGGGAAAAGTAAAACTGATTTATATCGATCCACCGTATAATACCGGTAACGATAGTTTTGGATACAATGACAAATTCAATCATTCTACTTGGTTGACATTTATGAAAACCAGACTTCTTGTCGCTAAAGAACTATTATCGAACAACGGTGTTATTTTTGTACATATGGATTACAATGAATCACATTATTGCAAAATTTTATTAGATGACATTTTCGGTAAAGACAAATTTTAGAATGAAATAGTTTGGCGAAGAAAACAAGCCACATCCTATGGTAAATCGAAATTTGGTATAGTAACTGACTCAATCTTATTTTATTCAAATTCTGATGAATATGATTTTTTTCCAATTTTCTCAAAGGATGATGAGAATACAAAAAAATATATTAAGGAAAGATTTATTTATGATGATGGGGATGGAAGAAAGTATATGAAATCACCTTTAGTGAATTCTCTTTATCGTCCAAATCTGAAATATGTTTTTCAGGGAATAAACCCACCTGAAAATGGATGGTTGTATTCTAAAGAAAAAATGCAAAAACTATTTGACAATAATGAGTTGATAATCCCAGATAATTCTGATTCACGAATATATAGAAGAATTTTTTTAGATGAATATAAAGGACAGGTAATTCAAAGTTTATGGACTGATATACCAATAGTAAATCCTATGGCCAAGGAAAGAGTGGATTTTGATACTCAAAAACCAGAAAAACTAATCCATCGAATTATAACATCCACAACTAATGAAAATGATTTGGTTTTAGACTTTGTTGCTGGTAGTGGCACAACTTTAGCAACTGCAATGAAAATGAACAGAATATTTATTGGTGTTGAACAAATGGATTATGTCAATTCAGTAACAATAGATAGGTTAAATAAAGTAATTAATGGTGACCAAAGTGGGATAAGTGAATCCGTCAACTGGCAAAGCGGCGGTTCTTTTATTTACGCCGAACTGAAAAAATGGAATCAGAATTATATTGACGAAATTGAAGATGCAAAGGCAACAAAGAGATTGCTTACCATATACAATAAGATGAAAGCAGAAGCCTTTTTCCGCTATGATGTAGATTTGACAAAATTTGAAGAAAACGAGTTTTCAAAATTAGAATTAGACCAGCAGAAAGAAGTACTCATAGAATGTCTGGATAAAAATCATCTCTATGTGAATTTGTCTGAAATGGATGATGCCACTTATGATATTTCCAATGAAGACAAAGCAATGAACCGTAAATTTTATGGTTTAGGATAAGAAAAGAAGGAGAAGAAATGACACATCAATTAGAAAATGCAATTAAGAAATTGAGTAAACTGCCGGAAAGAGAACAAAATGCAATGGCACGCTGGATTCTTGATGAAATTAATTCTGATAAGAAATGGGATAAGCTATTTGCTGATTCAGAAGACCAACTACAAAAAATGGCAGAAGATGCTCTTGAAGATTATAGCAAGGATAAAACAAAACAACTGGATATCAACAAACTGTGAATTCCCGAACGACGGGTAAATTTTGGAAAGTTTATAACAAACTTCCTTCTAAAACCCGAAATCAGGCTAAGTCAGCTTTTGTTCTGTTTCAGAAAGATCCTTACCATCCAAGTCTTCATTTTAAGCGAGTACATTCAGTTCTGCCAATTTATTCCGCACGGATTACAAAAGATTACCGTGCTGTTGGCATTCAAAAGAAAGCAGACATAATTTGGTTTTGGATAGGCAGCCATTCGGATTACGGAAAATTATTGAAACAACTATAATTATTATCTGGCAATAGCAAACCCAGTATATATCTAATAGGCATATAATGGCATCCCTTTTAGAAAGGTTTAATATTTATGATGAAGATGGTCTCATTTTTTATGAGAAGAAAGAATTCATTACCTGCAATCTCAATTCCCATATTGAATTAAGACCTTATCAAGAAAAAGCCATTTCCCGTTTTGAATTTTATTTTAATGGTTTTCCTCAAAAGAAAAATCCTGCGCATCTTCTATTTCATATGGCAACTGGTAGCGGTAAAACCATCCTGATGGCTACTAATATTCTCTATTTGTATGAACAAGGTTATAGAAATTTTATTTTTTTTGTGAATTCCACCAATATCATTGAAAAAACAAAAGTCAATTTTCTTGCAAAAGGCACAACAAAATACTTATTCAGTCAAAAAATTATGATTGACCACAGGGAAGTACAGGTTTCGGAAGTGGATAATTTTGAAGGGACAAATCCTGATGATATCAATATTTTATTTACCACCATTCAGGGATTGCACACCCGTTTGAGAAACCCAAGTGAAAACACAATTACTTTTGAAGAATTAGCCAATACAAAATTGGTGCTTCTTTCCGATGAAGCCCATCATATTAACACAATGACACAAGCAAATCCCGGGACGACAGAGCAAGAATTAGAAAAAAGTTGGGAACGTACAGTTCAAAGAGTGTTTGAGTCCAACCTTGAAAATATATTATTGGAATACACTGCCACTATCAATTTAGAGAATGAACGAATCAAAGCAAAATATGAAGACAAATTGTTGGTGCAATATTCATTGAAGGAATTTCGTTTGGATAGATATTCCAAAGAAATAAAGGTGCTTCAATCGGATGTTCAGCCTTTGGATCGTATTCTCCACGCTTTAATTTTGAGCCAATACAGAAGAAAAGTTGCCGTTAATAAAGGAATGCACCTGAAACCGGTGGTACTGGTGAAATCCCGATTAATCAAAGATTCTGAACAGGTTGAGAAGGATTTTTATGATCTGCTTGACAATTTGAGACCGTCACATATTGCAGGGATTAAAAAGAACGCTACTACGACTTTACTTAAAACGGCATTACAATATTTTCAGGAAAATGATATAACAAATGATATTTTGGTTCGGGAACTGAAAGAAGATTTTCGCAGGGAAAAATGTATCGGCGTTAATTCAGAAAGCACCTACACCGATGATGACCAATTAAAACTTAATTCACTTGAAGATTACGATAATGAACTCCGCCTGATTTTTACCGTCAAAATGCTTTGTGAAGGTTGGGATGTTCTCAACTTATTTGATATTGTCCGAATTGACGAATCAAGGGGAACAACTGGCACAACCATTCAGGAAGCCCAGTTAATTGGCCGTGGCGCAAGATATTTTCCATTCCAACTGGACGATCCACAGGAAAAGTTCAGAAGGAAATACGATGAAGATTTAGAGAATGAAATGCGTTGTCTGGAAGAACTGTACTATCACAGTGTAAATCATTCAGCCTACATCCGCAGTCTGAAAACAGAATTGGTTAAAAGTGGGATTATGGAAGAAACCGGAAATCAAGTCGTGTTAAACCTGAATGTGAAACCGGAAATAAAGAAAACAAAATTCTGGAAAGAAGATTATATTTTTACCAATAAGCAGATTGAGTACGACCGTTCAGGTATAGAAGGTTTTCGGGATTTAGAAGCACTGGACAAAAAAATCTATTCATTTGATCTTGGAAGTGGTATCGTTGGTGAAACCGCCATTTTCAATGATGAAGAATTACCACCAAACGAAAAGAAATTAAAAGCGAGAAAACTTGGGGATTTTAGTGCAATAATAAACCGAAAAGCGTTGGATAGAATTCCTTTTTTTAAGTTCAATCATCTCAAACAATTTTTCCCCAACCTCAAATCTATTAATGAGTTTCTCACTTCATCGGATTACTCAAAAGATATTCGGATTCATTTAAATGGTTCTGAAGAAAAACTTGCAAACCTGTCAGCCAAAGACCAATTATCTTTTGCTTTAAAAGTTTTCAATGTGATTCAAAATGATATTCTAAAAAGAAGTCGTTGTTATGAAGGCACGAAAGAATTTGAAGGTAATCCTGTTTATTCTGTTGTAGAAGATAAGGTTTTGCAGGTTGTTGTCAGTGACAGTGGAAGTCAGCAATATGGTGTTTCGATGAAAACAAATCCTGAAGACGATTTTCGTTTGGCTATTGGTCAAAAAGACTGGTATGTCTATGAAGACAATTTTGGTACTTCCGAAGAAAAGTATTTTGTTAAATACATTAACAATATGATCGATGATTTAAAGGAAAAATATGATGATGTTTATCTTTTGCGGAATGAAGGTCTTTTTAAGGTTTTTAGGTTTTCAGACGGTCAGGCACTTGAACCCGATTTTGTCCTTTTTATGCGAGAAAAGGAAACAAATGAAAAATTGAATTATCAAATTTTTGTAGAACCCAAAGGCGGTAATAGGCTAATAGAAGATAAATGGAAAGAAGAATTTCTTAAAGAAGTGAAAGAAGATTCTAATATCAACCCATCCACCCTTTATGATTGTGAATTGTTCAAATTGATAGGTCTCCCCTTTTACAATCACAGCGATGAACAATTCTTAAAGTTTGAAGAATCGTTTAAAAAAGAAACAGGTTTACAAAAAAGTGAATAAATAAAATAAATGGCTATTTTAACCCCCAATCAACCGGTAACAAAAACTTGGTAACATGATTTTGATAATTAATGAGTTTGGGTGGGTATAATGTTTTGTTGTAAAAAACAGTGTAACCAAGCTTGTGCAGGTTACTTCGTTATCAGGAGCCGATAAGTTGAGCAAATTCTACATAACAACTCCAATTTATTACGTAAATGATGAGCCCCATATTGGTCACGCTTACACCACAATCTTAGCTGATGTACTGGCGAGATATCATCGTGAATCCGGAGATGATACCTTTTACCTCACCGGTACTGATGAACATGGACAGAAAGTGTATCAGGCAGCAAAGGAACGTGGAGTAGAGCCGAAACAACATTGTGATGAAACTGTTGTTCATTTCAAAGAACTCTGGGAAAAACTACACATTGACTATGATTACTTCATCCGGACTACGGATGAATCCCATAAAAAGGTGGTACAAACTATTCTTCAGAATATTTACAATAAAGGTGATATCTATTTTCATGAGTACAGCGGTCATTACTGCGTGGGATGTGAACGCTTCTACACAGAAAAGGAGTTAGTAGAAGGTAAATGTCCTCAACATCTAACAGAACTCAAACTAATCACAGAAAAAAATTATTTCTTCAAGATGGGTGCTTACCAACAAAAACTCATCGATTATATTCACGATCACCCCGATTTTATTCAACCTGACTTTCGGAAAAACGAAGTGCTTGGATTTTTACGCCAGCCACTGGGGGATCTATGTATTTCCCGGCCAAAATCCCGATTGTCCTGGGGCATTGAGCTCCCTTTCGATAAAAATTATGTGACATATGTCTGGTTTGATGCATTGATCAATTATGTAAGTGCTATTGGTGCCACTGTGGAAGATGGTCAATTCAGTCAATGGTGGCCCGCAGACTACCACCTGATTGGGAAGGATATTCTAACTACCCATGCTGTTTACTGGCCGACGATGTTATTTGCTGCTGATTTTCCTCAACCCCAAACTATTTTTGCCCACGGCTGGTGGATGAGTGACGAGTTCAAGATGTCCAAGTCGCTTGGAAATGTGGTCAAACCACTTGAGCTCATTGACTTATATGGTGTAGATCCTCTTCGATTCTACTTGATGCGGGAGATGGTGTTGGGACAAGATGCCAATTTCAATCTGGAGTCGTTTATTCGTAGATACAATAGCGATCTTGCAAATGATCTTGGAAATTTAGTGAGTCGCATTAACACCCTTATTCGTCGTCATTTTGACGGAAAAATTCCAGCTCTTAGTGATGGAGGGGAAAATGAAAAGGAGCTGGAAAAATCTGGAAAGGAAGTTGGTATCAAGGTTGGGAAGCTTATTGAATCCATGCGGGTGAACGAAGCAGTGGAAGAAACGATGCAGTTCGTGCGTTCAATTAACCGTTACATGGAAAACAGTGCACCGTGGAAGCTTGTCAAACAAGACAAGGAAATGGCAGGCTCAGTTCTCTATTGTGCTGCAGAATCCCTTCGCATCGGATTGCAATTGCTTCATCCTATTATGCCATCAAGAATGGATCAGGTCCTCGCTATGATTGGCGTGACAGAGATAGATTTTACAAATCATTCGTGGGGACAATTAAAAAGTGGTACAGAATTGGGTAAATTTGAAATCCCATTCCCGCGAATTGATCTTTCAGTAGAAAGAAAAGAGACACCCAAAGACGATAAAACACCTGATAAAAGGGAGGAAATAGAAATGGCCGGTAATCAAATATCCATTGACGAATTCAGAAAAGTAGAATTGAAAACAGCCGAGGTAGTGAATGCAGAACGGGTCGAAGGTACAGATAAACTTCTCAAACTTCGGATAAAACTGGGAGAGGAAGAAAGGCAGATTGTGGCTGGAATTGCTCAGCATTATCAACCGGAAGAGCTAATGGGTAAAATGATTATCGTTGTAACCAATTTGCAACCCACCGTTATTCGTGGAGTGGAATCCAACGGAATGTTGCTTGCTGCCTCTGGAAAGGATACCATCGTGCTGGCTACGATGGATGATCCCTCCATCGGATCAGGTCATCAACTGATCTAATATTTTCCGCTTCATCCGAATGTTTATTGATACTCACGCCCATCTTCACTTTCAGAAACTTTACAGCCAGTTAGACGATGTAATTCAACGTGCCGCTGAAAATGGCATTGAGAAAATTATATGTGTTGGAATTGATATTGAGTCTACAAAAAGGTGTATTGCTATTGCGGAACAATATCCAAATGTATTTGCAGCAGCGGGGATACATCCGCACAATTCAAAAGATGCTCCGGAAGATTTTCTTGATGAAATTGGCACACTGGTCAACCACCCGAAAGTAGTTGCTATTGGCGAAATGGGTCTTGATTTTTACCGGGATCTTTCACCGAGACCACTCCAGATTGATGTGTTTACGCGACAACTTCAATTAGCGAAAAAGTTAGACTTACCAGTTATCGTCCATAACCGGAACGCTGACAGAGAGATACTGAATGTAATTGAATCAGCGGGACATAAAAAAGGGGTTGTTCACTGTTTTTCCAGCGATGTTGAAATGTCGGAAAAAGTATTGGAATCAGGTTTTAAAATTTCATTCACCGGGAGCATAACATTTGGCAATAAAGCCACAACATCTGTCGTAAAAAAGGTACCACTGGAAGATGTAATGTTGGAAACTGATTGTCCATTTCTGGCACCTGTTCCCAAACGGGGGAAACTCAATGAACCTGCAAATCTTCCACATATCGCTGCCACAATAGCAGAGATAAAAAGTGAATCACTGGAAAAGGTGGCAGCTGTTACCACAGCAAACGCTACAAACTTTTTTAATTTGCCAGGGTGAAGCCCATTCCTCGAAAAAAGTGGGGACAGCATTTCCTGTCTGATACCAATTTCCTGCATAAATTATTCAGGATAATAAACCTACAACCTCAGGATTCTGTTCTGGAAATAGGTCCTGGAGAGGGTGCTATGACAGAACTACTAATTTCTCAGGTTAAAGAGTTAATTGGCATCGAGATTGACAGGAACCTTTTTGAGTATCTAAAAATCAACGTGAAACATTCGAATTGTAGTTTTCTGAATCGTGACTTCCTGCAAGTTGATCTAAGGTCTCTTCCATTTTCTAAAAAGCCTGTTCGGGTCATTGGGAACATTCCCTACAATATTACCTCACCAATCCTTTTTAAACTGATGGCGGAGTCAGCGATGTGGCAGGATATTCATCTGATGGTACAAAAAGAAGTAGCGGATCGGATCACTGCTCAGGTTGGAAGCAGAGAATATGGACGACTAACGGTAATGCTAGAGGCAAAAATGGATGTGAAAAAGAAGGTTTATGCTCCTCCCGAAGTTTTTATACCCAAGCCAAAGGTATCTTCTGTATTTATTTTCCTCACATTCCATAACCGATATCCAATGGATCAAAAAGAGTGGAATTTATTTTCGAAAGTTGTGAAGGCAGCATTTTCCCAGCGAAGGAAGATGATTAAAAATTCACTTAAGGAATTTAATTTTTCAGAAACAGTTAAAAGTCAGATTGATTTTTCCCGTAGACCACAAACTTTGACAGTTGAGGAATTTTTACTACTTATGCGAGATATTTCCATCGTTGATTGTAAATAATTTAACTAATCCGGTTTATTCTTACGTGTCCCTTTTTTCACTGAACTATAAGTGATTAATTCACCCTGTGGAATATGTTATTTTCTTGTGTAATGTCTCCAAAGCAAATTATCCCACATTTTGTTTTCATAGAAGGTTAAAAATCATAGAAGGTGTGCATTCCTCACCCCCCACGTAATCTCCTTTAGGATCACCCGAATGGTCCCAGCGACTGGGACAGCGATCAGCATTCCAACAGGTCCCATAACGCTTGCACCAATCAGTAGGGCAATGATAACAATTAATGGATGCATCCCGACACTCTTACCCACGAGTTTAGGAGTCACAAAGTTGTTGTCAATCTGTTGAACAATAAGAAATATTAATATGATGTCTAAAATGAAAAAAGGAGATGGAACGGGAATGAAATTAAACAGGTGATGGGACAATGCGGCGTCGTTATGGAGATTGTTCATCACGGCAATAAGGATAGCAGGGATCATTCCAGCAAAAGGACCAATAAGGGGGATGAGATTTGCAACCCCAGCTATGATACCGATAAAAATGATCAGGGTGAGGTTAGCCCCAACAGAAACATTTAATAACCATAATCCTACTATTGAAAGAATTGCAACGTTAATAGCTGCCATTAATTGACCATTCAGGTAACTACTTACCTGTGATTCGATATTTTGTACTAACCGCAGACCAATTTCAAAATATTTGTTTGGAATGAATGATACAAGAGAGCGTTTAAAGTTATGGTACTCATAAAGAATGATGACTGTAAAAATTAGCAGCAGGATGGCAAGGAAGAAAAAATGGACGGTCGCTCCTCCCAATTGAGAAAGGCTCTGGAGGACGGTTTTAACGTAACCACTAATCTTATCCGCCTTGATTGGATAGTCAGAGTTGGATTGAAACATGTCCCGAACGAATGCAGGCATTTTGTCAATGGTGAAAGATCGCAGGTTATTAATTGCCTGCACCAATTCATTCTGATCAAAATCTCGAGCTGAAGTTACCGCCTCTTGTGATATTTGAATTACAAAGCTGGAAAGGAAGATAATAATGACAGTTAGTAGCGTTACCACCGTTGTCAGAACGGCTATTCCACGACTTTTTAACCTTGCTTCTAACCAATCAACGATTGGGAGCAAAATTGTGGTGAGGAGGAAGGCAAAGATAAGGAGAAGTACTACGGTTGAGATGTATAACCAGATGAGGTAAAGAAAACCGATTCCAATAAGAATCAGGAGAAGGCGATAAAATTTTTGTGGGGTTGTTTCTGGCATTATTTGGATTGAAGGTCTTCCAGGAGCTCGTTGGTTTTTCTCAGGCGTTCACCAACAACGGAAGCAAGATTAAGTACTATTTTTGCACCCAGATCGGGTTTCCGTTTTAGAAGAGAGGAAAGATCCGGTCGAAAAAATCCTAACATCCGGGAGTTGTCTTTTGAAACAGCACTGGCTGACCGAGGCTGCTTATCGAGTAGTGAGAGATCACCAAAAAAATCCCCTTCTTTTAGGGAAGCTATCACGTTAATATTTCCTTCTTCTGTTTCGGTAAATATTTCAACTTTGCCTTTAAGAATAATGTACAAACCCTCACCGGGTGCATCTTTTTTGAAGATAAATTCGTCGGGTTTGTAGGATCGGTGATGCACTAATTTTTCGATTACCGTCAATTCTTTGGGTTTTAAGTTATCGAAGATGGGAACATGTTTCAGAGCTAGTACTTCTTCGCTTTCTTTTTCACTTTTTCCACGGAAAATATTTTCCCAGATTGTGTTTTTCATCTATTCCTCACACGTTAGTTGGTAAAATTCGGGACAACAAAATAATTATAGCGTTAACTTTTATCATATATTATTTCATTTTATGAGTGATTTTATGCGATATTTATCTTTTTATTTTTACTTCTTCTGAGTTTCAATGTTAACCTGTGCAGCCTTGTAGATATCTTCGTTATCCGGATCTAGGATAATGAGATCACTGAGGATCTCTTGTCTATTTGTAACTTGAGGAGGAATATTAACAAGATCACGGGCATGAGCTTCAAGGAATATCAGAGTATATCGTTCTCTCCCGAAGGTAGTATCGACCCATTCAAGATTTTCAATCATTTTATTGTAGGTTTTTTCTGCTTCAATGTAATCTTCATCTTCAATCATTGCTCCGGCCTTGTAATAAAAAAACTTTGCCTGTCGAAGTCCATGATTTTTACTGAGATTATCTACAAGAATGACTCGGTTATTCCAACCTCTCGGGTAAAGAGATGACACACCCCGAAGCGCTAATTCCCTCGCTCGTTCATAAAAGCGATTACCACCCATAATTTCGTATGTATCTACCTCTCCGGCGAGGATAATGTACCCATAATATTCCATTGAGGATGCTAAAGGTTCGAAAATCACCGGGGAATAAATAACGCCCTGACCGAGGGAATAAGGAAATTGTAGAAGTTTCGAGAAGTATCTTTGATCGCTGTTATTTGAAAACAGACTTTGAGCAGAGTAGATCCGTTCACCACTCTTTTCGGATACTCCTTCAAAGATGAGTTGAATAGTAAGTGGAATCTCTAAGTCCCCGTATTCTTCCCCAAATAATGTGGATTCGAAGAAAATTTTTAATTGGTCTCCCAGATCAGAAGTTATTCTACGGTCGTTTTCCTTTAACTGACGCGTATCTATGATAACGGAAACGTCACAAAATTGAGCAGGAAGTAGTGAAACAAAGAAAATCGTAATTATTAAGGAACTAATTTTATTTATATCCATCATAGTTAAAGATAGATATAAACGACATTAGCTTCAAGAAAAATTGTCAAAATGTACAATTTCGTGATTGTAACCAAACATTTGGACCATTTAAACATTAGTTTTCGATTTTTTTACAGTGTGACCACTTTTTTTACTAAATTTTATTGTTATATTTAGGATATTGATAATCGATAGGTAACCAGATTAATGGATGAGAGATTACAGAAAGAGATCGAAGCTTTTAAAGATGTAGACTCTTATGAAGAATTAATGGCAAGACCCTACACTCGGGCTTTAAAGGAAGAGACTCACAGACGAATGAATGAATTTGATTTTAATGGAATGCGTATACTTGAGGTAGGGGCTGGAATTACTGAATTTGAAGACCTTTATAAAAACTGTGCTCTCATCTGTCTCTCTGATATAAACTTTAAATTATTGAGTGAAAACAGAGATAAAGCGGGTGTTGGGGTTGTTTGTGATGGTCAGCAGCTACCATTTAAAGATGGAACATTTGATTATGTAATTTTCATTGGTGTGCTACATCATATTCCAGATCAGGAAAAGGGACTGACTGAGGCATCCCGGATTATGAAAGTGGGTGGGAGGTCATTTATGGTTGAACCTCATCGATTGAGTATCAATTATTTTTACTACTTAGGCAGACGACTTTTTCTTTTCCTATTTGGGGAAAAATTTGTTAAAAAACTGATAGGGTGTTTTACGCCTGATGAAGTTCAATTAGATGTACGAGCTATGAAACGGATATTTAGACCAACAAGTGAAATAAAAATAAACACTATGTTGAGCTTCAGATTGCCACCCTTTAGGTTATTTAAAAAGGCATCATTGGATGTACGTCTCAGTCAATTTTTTGATAGAATTTTTCCTTTTAACAAAATCGGCACTACCATTTTCGTGAATGTAATAAAGAAACAGTAAATAACTGATTATCGTTTAAGACAATAAAAAAACTGATATTTCCCGTGATTCAATAGTAAAAATCAAGATGAAAAGAAAAATCCTTATTCTTAACCGAAGGGACCTGAAAAATCCCCTTTCGGGAGGTGCAGAGATATACACTCACGAAATCTTTCGACGCTTATGTGATGAATATGATATCACTCATTTTTCTTCTGCATTTGAAGGTTGTAGAAAAGTTGAGTCGATAGATGAAATAAAGTACATCCGTAAGGGTGGTGAATTTACGATGCACTTTTACGCATTTTTATATACTCTGTTGAATTATCGAATTTTCGATTTGATTATTGATGAATTCAATGGACTGGGAATGATGACATTTGTTTTCAAAAGAAGTATTATCCTGATCCATCAGCTCTATGATGAATTTTGGGTGGCATTTTTAGGTGTTTTTGGTTACCCCTTCAAAATCATTGAAAAGATCCTTCTGAGATTTTACCGAAGTAAACCTGCCATTACTGTTTCGAATTCTACGAAAGAGGATTTAATTGATTTGGGATTCAGAGCAGATAACATCACTATTGTCTTCAATGGTATAGAATTCATAAAGATGGATGTGAAGAAGGAGTTTAAACCGGTGTTGATGTATCTTGGGAGGATGATGAAAACGAAAAATCCAGAGGATGCTATTCGTGCATATTTACAAGCAAAAGAAAAAATTGATAATCTAATTATTCATATGGTTGGTGATGGTGAAGAGTTGGATTATCTTAAACAACAATACCGAGAGGAAGAGGGGATTTTATTTCATGGGTTTGTTTCTGAAGAGGAGAAATATAAGCTTCTGAGAGAAGCGTCTATACTCCTTGTTCCGAGTATAAGAGAGGGTTGGGGGCAGATTGTGATTCAGGCGAATATGATGGGAACTTCTGTCATAGGATATGATGTTGCAGGTATCAGGGATTCAGTAAGGCATAAAAATACGGGATTTCTTGTTGATAAGCATAATCCATCTGAGATGTCAAACAGGATTTGTGGTCTATTGACAAATCCCGTTATGCTAAAAAAAATGTCTGAAAGTGCTCTGGAATATTCCTCTACTTTTTCTTGGGAGAAGAGTGCTGATGGCATGAGAAAAACGTTAAATGAAATATTTCTTTAACCTGAATTATTCGCCACAAAATGCACAGAATGCACAAAGGACTATTATAAAGGGAGTTATGAAAAAACACAATTTTTATTTGGTAAATTAATTTTGTTCTTTGTTTTCTTTATCATTAATAATACTTGTGTTTATCTGCGTTCATCTGCCTGCCCCGCCCGCCTGACATCTTTCGGGCAGGT
>CAZVFT010000020.1:0-28839 GCA_964626495.1 uncultured bacterium | reverse complement strand
GATTTCCCTCAAGACCACTAGTGTCCCATTCGCATTCATGCGTCGCTCCATCAAAGATCTGCATTTCTCCTGTTTGTTGAGACATATTATAGCTACCAGCAATTATCTCCTGAGTACCGTCATCATCACAATCACCCACCGCTAAACCGCAAATCCAACGCCCAAGATCGGGGCTGCGCCATTCCTTAGTATGGGTTAATCCATCAAAAACATCAATATAACCATCATAATTGCCAGTAACTATCTCAACTGACCCATCCCCGTCCGCATCGCTGGCCGCTACACTGAGTACTTTACCAATTCGTTCATCATTTTTGTATTCTAGAATATGATCTAGGGCATCAAAGATGGCCATATAACCGTCGCGAGTACCCGCTACTATCTCCTGGTTACCATCCCCATCACAATCGCCCACAGCCAAGCCCGTAACATCGTTACCGATATCCTCACTTTGCCACTCGATTTCGTGATTAATTCCATTTATCACATAAATAGTACCTGAAGCGGTACCGTCAATGATCTCGCAGGTATCATTATTATCTATGTCAGCAGCTGCTAGGGCCCAATGATGACCGGGAATTTTATTCTCGCTGCACCACTCTTGAAGATAGGTTATTCCATCAAAAATATAGATCGAACTTGCTTCCCCCACGATTATCTCTTTCGTGCCATCGGAATCACAATCTGCGACTACTACATCCCAAATCTGACTGCCAAGATCCCCACTGACCCATTCTGTTTCATGGGTTAGGCCGTCGAAGACATGTACTAAACCCCCCTCGTCTGTAACAATTATTTCAGTTGTGCCATCATTGTCTATATCGGCTAATGCTAGACCAAATAGAAAAATGGCACCAGGAATATGAATATCACCCTCTTGAACCTTGGTTATCCCATCGAAAATGAGAATGTGTGAAGGTATGGTAATCACCATTTCTAGGGCATTGTCCGTATCCACATTGGCTACTGCAAGACCATAAACGTCACTTCCTATATCGGGACTTTGCCATTCCAAATTGAAATCTATCGCATTGAACGCATAGATAAATCCTCGATCATAATTTCCAGGTTCATAAAGATCAAACCCAATAGCAACTATCTCAAGACTATCGTCCCGATCAATATCTGCTACCACTACCCCCCGGGTGCCTTGTCCAAGGTCTATGCTCTTCCATTTATCAATGTATTCGTTCTCGGAATATTCCAAAATATGGACAAAACCTTGTAAGTTACCGAAAAGTATTTCTCCAATCCCATCGTTATCAATATCACTTATTATCATCCCATTCCCATAACCGCCAATACTGCTTCCATAACCAGTTTCCCATTTAATTTCTCCGTAATTACCATATAATGTCTTTAGTCCACTAAACTGATAACTAATTAAGAAAATCAAAAATATAACTTTTTTTATCACCATAATATAGTTCACTTCGAAAAGGTCTATTTACAGGTTTAAAAAAATAATTATTAATTTGTGTATTTATAAAAATAAATTAGGATTAAAATATGTATAAACCAAATACACACTTGATTTAAAGAAGCATATAAAATCTTGTTAAGCTCGCCCGTTTAAGTTAACGATCCTCTAAAGGAGTCCCTGATTGGACAAACTCGTCTCTCAAAGTTGAACGACGAGAAGATTCATTCTTTCATAACATATTCAGCTTTTTTCTTCTTAAGGCTAATAGATTTTCAGTCAGGCTCCCGACTAAGGGGGGTTCGATCAAAACAAATCACCCACCATTCATAGCTGTCGCTGATTCCGTCGGTAGCCGGACAAGCATCAAGAGGTGCAGAAGATCTGGTGAGTATGTTCTTCCATAAGTTAGTTGCTTCAGAAAAAGGTGAGGGTGATTACTGGGCACGACCTTACCAACATAAACTTGTTTTAAAAAAACAAATGTTCGACAAGCCACAAGCTTGTCGTAAACGACAGGTATGGTTACCTGTCGGACTATAATGATTGATGAGCTTTTTTATTAGTTGAAATAGAGCAGGCTTAACAGAAGGATAAAGACTATTGTGAGAATTGATGCTGGCAGGATAGTTTGAAAAAAGTTTTTGAGTTGAACTTTGAAATATTCGAGTGTCATCACCAGACAGGGATGTACGGGTGATAACAGGTAGCCAAGAAAGATGCTGAAATATGCAATGGCAAAAACGGGTGCTGACATACTGCCATCCGGAGAATCAGCGAGGTAGATTGGAATTACGATTGAAGCTGGGACATGAATTCTTCCTGTAACAATTCCAAGAATCAATCCGACAATAATACAAAGCACAGAAGGCGGTAGAGACAGAGCGGAAATCTCATCGGGAATAGGGGACGTCTTAAAAACATTCAGAAATAAAAACATTCCGATAATGATCAAACTGAATCTCAGCGGTCTCATTTTCTTCCAGACAGATTTGAAGTCTATTACCGTTGTTCGGGTGATAAAAATGGCAACTAACAAACTGGCGAGAACTGCAATAACAAGAGATATTTCAGTAATCCTGAAAACATTCAATTTTTTCAGGATAAAATCCATCAGTGGTGCAAGAAGAATGATGGAAACAGGGATGGAGAATTTACGGAGCGATGTTTTCGTAGTGTTTACCGTTTTATTATCAATTTTTTTAAGAAAGAACAGGTAGCCGGTGATGATCATAAAGACGAAAGGTGGTAAGAGATAGGGAATTACTCGATATACTTCCAGATTCGCCATTTTAGCTGACGCAATCAGGGCGGGAGCAAGGGGATAAATCAAAAACAAGATATGTCTAAACCACAAATTGATTACCACTTTTTTTGCTGGATCAACCCCTTTTGCAACTTTATTTACCGGAGGTGCTGATAGAAGAGCTCCACCGGGCATAGGTAACATTCCCAGGAGTGCTGGCGTGAAGGCGAGGATCGGTTTGCGACCAATTCGAAGATTGTCCACAAGATGATCCATCTGTCCTTTTATTTCCAATATACCACCAATGATGGGAATAATGCCAACCGCCAGAGCAAGTAATAAAATAGATGGATCAAACAAAGTCCGGAGAATAGTGTTCGCCAGAACTTGAAGTTTCAGGGAGAAACCTCCCAAAATTATACTTGCTACAATAAGCGCCAGAGGAAGGTTCTTTCTGGCAATTACCAGAAGAAAAGCGAACGAAAGAAAAAATCCTACCCAGATAATGATAGACATAATGCTTTAATTAATCCTTAAAAATTGTTAGCTAATTTTACGCACGTTTTTTAGTGATTGCAAAGTTCGTAAGTAAACATTCTTCTTGGACAATTATGAGCATATGCTTAATATATGGGTGAGATTATGAGAAGAAGAGCAGGAAGACCTAAACATTGTCGCTGGATTCAGCAGTTTCCTGATGTATCTCTCTTCAAACCGTTAGGGATACCAGCAAGGATATTGGAACAGGTAAACCTGACGATGGATGAATTGGAAGCTCTTCGCTTAGCTGATTTTGAAGGGCTATATCAGGAACAGGCAGCGAAGAAGATGAATGTTTCCCGACAGACTTTTGGAAGAATTATTGCTTCTGCTCACAAAAAAGTGGCGGAAGCCCTGGTTAATGGAAAAGCAATTTTAATCGAAGGAGGTGAAATCATGCCAATAAAGGAATCACTACGAATGGGGCCAGGTGGTTTTTGCATCTGTCCCAAGTGTGAAGAAAGGGTACCACACCGGCGGGGAGTTCCATGTCAGGAGGAAAAATGTCCAAAGTGTGGGAGCAGAATGATGAGAGAAGGTTCGTATCATCACGATCTTTTACAAAAAAAGAAACAAAAGAGGGAAGAAAAATGAAAATAGCTATTCCAACAAAAGATGATTATATAGATGATCATTTTGGTCATTGCGATTACTTTACAATATTTGAGGTAGATGAAGATAAAAAAGTGATTTCACGGGAAAAATTAGCTTCACCTGTTGGATGTGGGTGTAGATCTAATGTCATTCCTCTCCTTGCCAATTTAGGTGTTCATATGATGCTGGCTGGTAATATAGGGGATGGTGCAATATACAACTTAAATGCTTTTGGAATTTCTGTTATTCGCGGATGTTCTGGAAATATTTCTGATGTTCTGCATTCGTGGATAAACGGAGAAATCACCGATTCTGGAATTGCCTGTAATAGTCATGATTGTGATCAACAGTGAACGAAAATTAATATTCGACTGGGTTTCTTGACCCTGTCTAAGACAATAGTTAGGATCACGGTCAACAAGGTTAGTAATAGAAATGTATTTCTTTAGTTCAGAATGGTATATTCAATCGTAAATATATTTTGTTCTTTGAATACATTTATCGGTACAGTAAGCTTATGCAGGAAACGGTTAAACGGAGATAAAAAGTGATAAAATTACCGCCAGGGATAGAAATTGAAGAAATCCCGATTGAAAAGAAATACCGGAGTATTACTACCGCATTAGTTAAAAGGATAAAGCATCTTTACGATGCCATCTATGAAAGGTATGGTGATGATGGATCAAATTTAATTGAAGAGGTTAGCAGAAATTATGGGCTAGAAATTGCAGAAAGAGCAAAACAGAGAATTGAACAACCAGATATTAAATCGGTAGCGCTTTTTATTATAAAGGTGTTTAATAATATACGTGGAAATGGGGAGGTTACTGAGTTTAGTGAAGATAAAGTTGTCATCAGGGTTCATGAATGTCCATATCCATTTGACAAGCCAGAAGTTTGTGAAGCACATACCGCAATGGAAAGAACCCTGGTTGAAACTTTGGGAGAGAACCTAAAATACAGCATCCCAAAATCTATCCCCGATGGTGATCCCTATTGTGATCATGTAATTGAATATATCAAATCGATTAAAGATTGAATGTGTTGAATTCACGAATAGTTGCACTTACGAGTTGAATTCACGAAATTTTCACAAGTTAATAATCGTAATAATTTAAAATGGAATTAATTAAGGATATTTTTGAAAACTTTCGGAAAATATCCTCCAAAATAATTAATTATTCCAATCTTGGCATACCTCGAATTGACTTTCTTCGAAAAATTCTACATTTATTAATTGATTTTTCTGAATGTGATAGTGTTGAATTATGGATAAGTGACAGTGAAAAATACATTCATTTTGAAATCTCTCAAGAAACAGATAATTCCTGCAAACATGAGATGATAATGTCAAATAAAGATGAAAGCGGTGTATATATTCCCAGTTTAAAAAAGGATTCCATTAATAACCGATTAGTAATTGATACAATACGCGGTCAGTTTGACTCATCTATACCTTATTATACAGAGTATGGGAGTTTTTGGTCAGGAGATATTAAAGAATCATTTTCTTTTCTTCATGAGTTCAAACCAGAGAGATACTATCAAGATCGCGATGTTATTGATAACTACAAATCAATAGCTCTAATTCCAATTTTTGGACGTGAAGAAAATATTGGTTTAATACAACTAATAAGTGCGAAAGTTGATTTCTTCAGTGAAGATATTATTGAATTTTATGAAAATTTATCTCAAATAATTGGGTTTGCAGTAATAAATCAACGTTCACGAGCTGCCTTACGTGAACGAATAAAAGAAATTACCTGTTTATACAATATAGCTCAAGTAGAAGAGCGACAAAATATATCTTTTCACGAAATATTGCAAAACATCGCTGAGCTTCTGCCTCCTGCCTGGCAATATCCTGAAGTAACTTCCGGAAGGATTATTCTTGATGGAAATATTTATTCTACGCCTGGTTTTCAGGAAAATATGCAGAAACAGACATCAGATATAATAGTAAATGGTATTAAAAGAGGTGTTGTCGAAGTGGTGTATATTGAGGATAAACCGGAGCTTGATGAAGGACCATTTCTGAAAGAAGAGAGAAGCCTGATAGATGCCATAACCAGAGAAATATCTCACATTGCTGAACGTAAAGATGAGGAGGAAAATAAATCTAAGTTACAGGAGCAACTCCGTCATGCTGATCGGTTGGCAACTATAGGACAACTTGCAGCTGGAGTTGCACATGAATTGAACGAACCTCTAAACAGCATACTTGGATTCGCTCAACTCACGAAGAAAAACCAAGGACTTCCCGTTCAGGCAAGTCAGGACATTCTCAAGATAGAAACAGCATCGTTACATGCAAGAGAAGTGATAAAGAAATTGATGTTATTTTCCAGACAGTCTAAGCCAGAAGTAATTCGATTAAATCTGAATGAAATTGTGGAAGAAGGATTATACTTTTTTAAGTCTCGCTGTGATAAGGCTGGAATAAAAATAGAATATTTGCTTTCTCAAGATTTGCCGCAGATTATCGGAGACCCGACGCAGCTGAATCAAGTTTTAGTAAATCTTGTCGTTAATTCTATTCAGGCAATGCCGGATGGGGGCAAATTGACCATAAAAACGATGTATGATAAAAAGTATGTTTATTTAATTGTTGAAGATACTGGGGTTGGGATGGATGAAGATATTATCAAAGATATTTTCATGCCATTTTTTACAACGAAACCCGTTAATGAAGGAACAGGTTTAGGTTTAGCAGTAGTTCACGGTATTGTTACTGCACATAAAGGTTTCATAGATGTTGTGAGCACAATTGGGAAAGGAACTTGCTTCAATATTAAATTACCAATCATGGATTTAGAGAAAAGAGGTGAATAAATGGTAAGTTTATACAAAGGAGAACATATTTTAGTAGTAGATGATTCTCCAGACACTTTACAAGTTGTTCAAAGAAATTTAACTTCGCAGGGATATGTAGTCTATACAGCTCCTGGGGTTGCTGAAGCTATCGGGATATTAGATTCCACAACAATTGACCTTGTAATTACTGATTATAAAATGCCCAAAGTAAGCGGACTCGATTTGATTAAATATATCAAAGAAAACCTTGAGGATACAGAGGTAATGATGATTACGGGTTATGCTACGATTGAAGGAGCAGTAGAAGCAGTGAAGAGTGGGGCGGAAGAGTATTTAGCCAAGCCTTTTACTGCTGAGGAACTTTTTAATGCAACCAGAAGAGCGTTTGATAAGTTAAAAATTAGAAAGATTAGTAAAGATAAAACAGCTTCTAAATTATCTGATACTTACAACATTATCGGCAAGTCTAAGGCTATTGATAAGATACGTGAATCGATAACTAAAGCTTCAAAGACTTCTGCCACAGTATATATTTCGGGTGAAAGTGGCACAGGGAAAGAACTTGTAGCAAGGGCAATTCATTATAATAGTTCGAGGGCTTCTGCGCCATTTGTCCCAATTAATTGTGGTGCTATTCCGGAGAATCTTTTAGAAAGCGAATTGTTTGGTCATGTGAAAGGTGCTTTTACTGGAGCAACAACAACTCGGGCAGGTTTTTTTCAAACAGCTGACGGTGGTACGATATTTCTTGATGAAATCAGTGAAACAAGTGCATCAATGCAAGTTAAACTTTTACGAGCGATTCAAGAAAAAGAGGTTTACATGGTTGGTTCAAATAAACCGCACAAAGTAGATGTTAGAATTCTCGCCTCAACAAATAAAGATTTATATAGCTTGGTAAAAAAAGGAGAGTTTCGTGAGGATCTTTTCTTTCGTCTTCATGTAATTGTTATACATATTCCGCCCTTAAGAGAGAGGGAAGATGATTATTTACTTTTAATACAACATTTCACATCAAGGTATGCAAAAGAATTCGGGAAACCAATACCGAGGTTTTCAGAAAAAGTGATGCAGATATTTAAGAATTATACGTGGCCTGGAAATGTGAGAGAGTTGGAAAATGTAATTCAAAGTTGTGTGGCTATGTCTGATAAGGACACAATTGAAGTGTCTGATTTACCCTCTTTAATGCATTTTTCTGTACCAAGAAAAATGGTATTCAATCGTACTCTTGCTGAAGTGGAATCTGAATATATATGCAATGTCCTTGCAAGCGTGAATGGTAACCAAACCAAAGCAGCGAAGATTCTCGGAATTGATCGTAAAACCTTAAGAAAAAAAATTACAAAGTAACATCACAAAATTTTCAACTATAAATATTTAGAGGAATTAATCCTCTAAATTTCCGCAGTGGGGATATATTCCCCAATTATTTTATTTAATACAGGTTATGATTTCTCAGGATATTTGTTTGTTTTTTAGTTGTATAAAATAATTATAACTGTTTGTATATTAATTACTTACGGTTCTTTTCGTTTAAAATATTATAATATCGTCAGCTAATAATAATTACTATGGCACGGTAATTGATACTTTGGTTTTGTGTAAAGATTGTTGAAGTAATAAAAACAGGATGTGTGAAAGATGACTAAGTATTTAAAAAACAGTTTGTGTTATACTTGTAGGTATAATACATGTTGTAACCTCTCGCAGAGTTTCAAACAGCCAGTGATTCATTGTGAAGAATTTGACTCGGGTGGTATCCAGGAAAAAAAAATATTTCCAGAGGAAAAGCATGCTGCCGAAGCAAAATTTGAAGAGAGTATTAAAGAATATAAAAATTTAAAGGGTCTTTGTAGCAATTGCGACAACTGTGATACTTGTACTCTTTATAAGCCAGAATGCATCGTATGGCAGTGTGAGGAATACAGGTAAAATATTGAATAAACTACCTGTTTATAATGCCATAAGGTATGACAATGAATAAAGTTTGTAACCATTTATATAATCCAATCTGGTAGGTAGAGGGACATAATATGGATTTATCGCCTGTTGCAGATTTGATAATTAAACATAACAAAGAACGGGGTAAGCTAATTTCTCTTCTTGAGGATATTCAGGATAAGTATGGATATCTCCCTGATAGTACATTGAAGTATATATCTGAGAATACAGGTCAATCGCTTGTAGATATATATGGAGTTGCTACATTTTATAAATCGTTTAGATTAAAACCTGTAGGAAAACATAATATTTCGGTGTGTCTTGGTACCGCTTGCCATGTTAGAGAAGCCCCATACATCAGTGAGGAATTTGAACGACAGTTGGGTATTAAAGCAGGTGAAACTACACCTGATAAATTTTTTACTCTCGAAACCGTAGCGTGTTTGGGAGCTTGTGCTTTAGGTCCTATTGTTGTAGTAGATGGACATTATTTTTCAAATGTCAAAGCGACAGATGTAAAAAAAATATTGAAAAAGGCAAGAGAAGGTATTGAAAAAGTTAAAATTAAAACAGATAAACGGGTGTTTCCTGTAGGCGTGAGTTGTCCTCGTTGTAACCATAACTTGATGAATCCCAGCCATCTTGTTGATGGCTACCCTTCAATACGAGTAACGGTTTCTTTCAAAAATAAACATGGTTGGCTAGCATTATCAAGCTTGTATGGAAGTTATGCAGTTGATTCTGAATATAAAATCCCAGAAGATACAATAATAAATTTTTTCTGTCCTCATTGTCATTCTGAGCTAATTGGTGGAACTGATTGTGTTGAGTGTGATGCTCCAATGATACCGATGATAGTTCGAGGTGGTGGCATTGTACAGATTTGTTCCCGCAGAGGGTGTAAGGGACATATGTTAGATTTATCAGGGATTGAGTAAGAGAATTAGAAATGCTACAGCTTAATTCAATAGAAGATTTTAATGAACTGAGAAGGCGATTATTAACTGATCAGAATGGAAAAATTCCCACTATTGTAATTTCCGCAGGCACGTGTGGACAGGCTAGCGGTGCGAATGATCTGATTCGAATAACGAAAAGAGAACTGTTAAATAATAATCTGACTGGCAGAGTAAAATATCGCATCACAGGATGTCATGGGTTTTGCGAGATGGAACCATCTGTTTTAGTCCAGCCGCGTGGTACCTTTTATCCAAAAGTGAATATGGGGAAAATGATCCGTATTGTAGAAGCTGTGAATCAAGGCAAAGTACTTGAAGATTTATTGTTTGTTGATCCAGATACAGGAAAAAGAATTGAGAAGCAAAATGATTTACCATTCTATCGAAATCAGGTTCGTACAATATTAGCCAGTAATGAGAATATTGATCCGATACGTATTTATGATTACATCCAAAATGACGGGTATTCAGCCTTGGCAGCGGTTTTAGAGTGGAATGAACCGGAATGGGTGATTGATGAAGTGAAAGTTTCTTGTCTTCGTGGTCGTGGAGGAGCCGGATTTCCTACAGGAGTAAAATGGGGATTATTAGCCGAACAAAAGAATGGGTCTGGAAAGTATCTTGTTTGTAACGCTGACGAGGGTGATCCAGGGGCATACATGGATCGCAGTGTGCTGGAAGGGAACCCTCACAGCATTATTGAAGGGATGATTATTGGTTCTTTTGCTACGGGGGCGACTGAGGGAGTAATTTATATTCGTGCTGAGTATCCTTTGGCAATCAAACATCTAATTATTGCTCTTCGGCGTGCTCGTGAATTAGGCTTGTTAGGAGAAAATATTCTCGGTAGCGGTTTTTCATTTGATATCAGCTTGGTTAAGGGAGCAGGTGCATTTGTGTGTGGAGAAGAAACAGCGTTGATCAGATCTGTAGAAGGGAAAATGGGAGGGCCACGCCAACGACCTCCTTTCCCTGTGCAGAAAGGTATTGAAGATAAACCAACAGCTATTAATAATGTTGAGACCTGGGCAAATATACCAATCATTTTCAGGAATGGGGCAGAAAAGTACTCTAAAATAGGTCCCGAAGGAAATTCAGGTACGAAGATATTCAGCATTGTAGGAAAGGTTAAAAATACCGGGCTGGTTGAAGTGCCGATGGGTACGAAAATAAATGAGATAGTAAATAATATTGGAGGTGGATCGGTAAGTAAAACGCCGATCAAGGCAGTACAGACAGGGGGACCTTCCGGGGGTTGTATTCCTGCAAACATGTTTGATCTTTCCATAGATTACGAAAGTCTCTCTAAGGTTGGTTCAATCATGGGATCAGGTGGTATGATTGTGATGGATGAAAATACCTGTATGGTAGATGTCGCTAAGTACTTTATGAACTTTTTAAAGGATGAATCATGTGGTAAATGTTTTACCTGTCGGAAGGGTACTCAACGTATGTATGAGATCCTTGATGACATTACAAGTGGAAAAGACATACTGGGACAGCTTGATCTTCTTGAAGAACTTGCATATGTGGTAAAAGATACTACTATGTGCGGGCTGGGACAGACTGCCCCCAATCCCGTGTTATCTACATTAAGATATTTCAGAGATGAATATGAAGCACATATCAAAGAGAAAAGGTGTCCAGCAGGTGTATGTAAAGAACTTATCACCTATTCGATAAATGAAAACTGTAATGGTTGTATGGTATGCTTGAGATCATGTCCAGAGGATGCGATAACTGGAAAAAAAAGAGAGCTCCATATTATTGACCAGAATGAATGCATCAAGTGCGGAGCATGCAAGAGTGTATGCAAATTTGATGCTGTGGATGTGATATGAAATATTTCATTAAATAAATGGAAAATCCTGAAATGATTAATCTTACAATTAATGGTTTGAATGTATCAGTTGAAAAAGGCACAACCATACTAGAGGCTTCTACATTCTTAGGTTTCCCTATTCCAACTTTATGTCATATGGAAGGACTTTCACCTTATGGGGCTTGCCGACTATGTGTGGTGGAGATTGGGGAAGGGGAGAAGGCAAGATTAGTTACATCTTGTACTTACCCTGCGGGGGAGGGGTTAAAAGTTAGAACAGCTTCCTCACGCGTCGTTAGAGCACGAAAAATGATTTTAGAGCTTTTATTAGCTTCCTGCCCTCAATCGAAGATTTTTCAAGATCTGGCATCATCTCATGAAGTTCACCAGCAGCGTTTTAAACAGGAACATGAAGACTGTATTCTTTGTGGGTTGTGTGTACGTATGTGCGAGGAACAGATGATGGCAAAAGCAATTGGCTTTCGCGGAAGAGGAGAAAATAGAAGTATCGGTACACCTTTTGATATTAAGTCAGAGATTTGTCGTTTATGTGGGGGCTGTATGTATGTCTGCCCAGCTTGTCAACTCAGGTGTACATACAATGAGCCAGAAAAAGCAATCTGTGGTGGTTGTGCGAACTTAAGTCCACCATGTATTGAAAAAGGAAAGTTTGATGATATGATGTGTTACATGGAACCCTGTGTTTCATGCGAGATTCAAAAAATTAACAACGGAGGATAAACCAATGCCAACAACCTTATCAAGAGTAAACTCCTCAGCAGCAACTTTAACAAAGAACAGAACAGAAGGATCAATAACGCCAGCATCCGGTATGTGTGTTACCTGTGTGGATGGTTGTATAGGGATGTGTGAAATAGGAAAATCTGCCTATCGAGGTCATGAAGTAATCTATCCACAGCCATTTGGTGTTATCACCTCAGCCGCTGAAAAAACGTATCCTGTTGATTATTCTCACTTCAACATTATGGGGACTGCTGTTGGTGCCTATGGTATTGAAGCTGATTGTGATAAAGCAATATTCCCTGCAGTTAATCTTGAAGTGCAGATAGGGCATGATAATAATATCAGATTTCGTTATCCTTGGATTATTCCGGGAATTGGTTCTACTGATATCGCAAAGAATAATTGGGAAGGATTAGCGATTGGTTCTGCCTTAGCTGGCACAGGTCTGACAATTGGAGAAAATGTGGTTGGAATGGACCCAGAAGCAGTAATTAAAAACGGAAAAGTAATTGATACAGTTGATCTTAAGCGCCGTGTAAAACTATATCAAGATTACCAGACTGATGGGTATGGAGCTATCATTGTTCAAGCCAATGTTGAGGATACTCGCTTGGGCGTTCATGAATACGCCATAAATGAACTTGGCGTTGAAATTGTTGAGCTAAAGTGGGGGCAGGGAGCAAAAAATATTGGTGGTGAAGTAAAGATCAAAGAACTAAAGAAAGCCCAGATGTTATATAAACGGGGTTATGTTGTGTTGCCTAATCCTACAGATCCTAATGTCATTAAAGCTTTTGAGCGAGGTGCTTTTAAAGAATTCGAACGTCATTCACGTGTCGGTATGGTATCTGAGGAATCTTTTGGGGAAAGAGTGGATGAATTGCGAAAAGCTGGTGCAAAATATATTTTTCTAAAAACCGGAGCTTACAGACCCGTTGATCTAGCAAGAGCAATTAAATTTTCATCCAAGTACAAGATTGACTTATTAACAGTTGATGGTGCTGGTGGTGGAACGGGGATGAGTCCCTGGCGAATGATGAATGAATGGGGTATGCCACCAGTAGAGTTACATTCACTTTTATATAGATATGCTAAATATCTTCACGATAAGGGTGAATATATTCCAGCATTGGTACTGGCTGGTGGTTTCACTTTCGAAGATTTGATATTCAAAGGTCTTGCTTTGGGTGCACCATTTGTGAAACTCATCGGTATGGCTCGTAGCCCTATCGCTGCAGCGATGGTAGGTAAGACAATCGGTCGAGCAATAGAAGAAAACCAGATTCCTGTTTATGTTGAACGTTTTGGAAATACAAAGGAAGAAATCTTTGTCACTGCTACCGATCTTCATAAGAAATTAGGTAAAAAAGAATATGATAAAATACCTACCGGTGCACTTGGTCTTTATACTTACTATGAACGTCTTGCTCAAGGATTGCGTCAACTTATGTGTGGTAGCAGGAAATTCAGTCTCGAGCACATATCCAGAAACGACTTGGCTGCTTTAACAAAAGATGTTTCCAATATTAGTGGTATTGAGTACCTATTGGAATTAGATCAGGCAGAAGTTGATAAAATACTGGCGTAATATTTGAATTTTTCTAATTAAGTCAAACTAGGATCATTGTGTTTTAGAAAATCAGTAATAGCTCGATCCAGAGATTAAAATGGCTTTTTCCTACAAGTGGACTAAATTAACATCAACTCCCCAAAATTAAGAACCAAGAACAAAGTTAGCAGAAGTATCCTTTAATAATCAGTGATTGTGAATAATTCTTGATACCTGGTTTTTTGCTCCTATTCTGGAATTTTCATCATTCCATCATTGAAAATATTTGTTTAGGATATTTAGTAGTCCAAATTTTAACGTATTTTTTGTAATATCCTCAACGGATAAAGATTATTTCTATTTTAATTGTACAATAAATACGATCAATCAGAAAGATAATTAAAGCTGTTGGAGATAATTCCCACAATCAAACACGCCTTAACCATCACCTTCTTTGTTTATGTGATGATGATTGTGGTGGAATATCTCAATATTGTTAGTGGGGGTAAATGGGAGGCTCGTCTCTGTGGGCGTCGTGGATGGCAGCAATATATCCTGGCAGGAGTGCTGGGGATCATTCCAGGCTGTCTAGGTGCTTTTGCTGCTGTGACGCTCTACTCCCACCGATTATTTACACTGGGTGCTATCGTTACCACTATGATTGCTACCAGTGGCGATGAAGCTTTTGTTATGCTGGCAATGTTCCCCGGAAAAGCCATTCAACTATGGGTGATCCTGTTTGTACTCGGTATTGCGGCTGGCTATCTGGTGGACCAGTTGAGAGGGGAGAAGATATCCGAAATCTCAAAAGAAGAATGTGACGAGATGGTGCTCCACGGTGAGGAGGCCGGTCAACTGATTCCTACTTGGCAACAATTTACTACTCAATTACAGGTGATTTCACTTTCACGAACCATAATTCTAACGAGTCTGAGTCTATTTATTTTCTTTTTAATACTTGGTGAAATCGGGGAAGAGAGCTGGAATTGGGAACGTGTAACATTTGCCGGCTTGGGTGTAATAGGGCTGCTGATAGTTCTGACATCCCCGCAGCATTTTCTTGATGAGCATCTCTGGCAGCATATCACAAAACGGCATCTTCCTGCCATCTTTGGGTGGACATTCGGTGCGCTGCTTGTTGTGGGGATAGGCAGGAATCTTCTCTATCTTGACCAGTATCTGGGAGAGAAGGAACTATTGGTGGTGCTGACGTCAATCCTTGTGGGAGTTATTCCAGAGTCGGGTCCGCATATGGTTTTTGTCACGCTTTTCGCAAAAGGAGCGATATCATTCCTCACCCTTCTGATAAGCTCTATTGTTCAGGACGGTCACGGGATGTTACCACTTCTTGCCTTTTCCCGACGGGCATTTCTAAAAGTAAAATTGATTAATGTCGGAGTGGGGTTGTTTGTGGGATTGGTTGGATTTGTACTGTTAAGTTTCGTTTGAATTATTTTTAAAATTTGTTTCGCATCAAATAACTAATGTCATTGTGATTATTTTTAGTTAGTATCATTAGATACGATTTTCTATTAGGAAGTATTTCCTTATTTCAACAATACTATTTTGTGGGTTTGTGTGAGACCTTTAGCACGTATCTGATACAGGTAAACACCGGCACCCACAGACTTACCGAAACTGTCAGTACCATCCCAAACTGTCTTATGAGAACCACTAACCATTCTACCAGGCTCGCTGTAGGCACGCCGAGGCCTCACCAGTTCTTTTACCTCTCTTACCATCAAATCATAAATCACAAGAATGACGTAAAATTACTCTGACAGATCGTACTGGAATAATCATTCTTGCAACCAATCTTCATCTCAAAAGGATCAACTTCCTGGTTCGCCGAAACACCTTCTTACGCTCCATAGACGCCATTCTGATATTATAAATATACACTCCAGAGGACACTTCATTCCCTTCACCATCTTTCCCATCCCATATCACCTCGTGAGACCCCTTAACCTTAAATGAATTGTATAAAGTGATTATCTCACGTCCCAACAGATCGTAAATAGCCAATTGGACACGACTCAATTCCGGCAGATCAAAAGTTATTATTGTATTTGCATTGAACGGGTTCGGATAATTGGTTCGCAATCTATACTTCTCCGGAACCGGGTCTTTGGTGATGCCTACCGGTCCATATTGTATGGACTGTTCAATACTCTCCTTCAACTCAGAATCTGTCCAGTCATCATCCGGCTCTATCGCTTCTCCTGTCTCTATATCAAATGCTGTCCACTCATCCGGGGAAAATCCGGATTTATCATATATTTTAGAAATATTATTCGGTCCTTCCTTTACAAAAGTAAATGAATCGTTAGCCCAAACATCCTCCGGATATATCCCTATTAACCCTCTGTAAATGTATTCACCCGGGGGTGCATTGGGTCCGAGGTGCTGCTCCACTTCCCTCTCAATAATACCGCCTGCAGAAAGAACTCCCTGCACAGGTCCAATAACAGGACCGTGAACAGACCCGTCAGGAAAGGTCACCATAAACCAGCACTGTCCGTACGCATCACCCATCCCACTGTTGTATACCTTTACGTGATAACTCCCACTTCCCCCCTCAGAAGGAATCACAATGGGTGTATCAATAGGGGTTAAGGTGATTTCCCTGTAGATGGATTGATCAAAATATAGATAACCCATATCCAACCGGGTTCCATCCGGGTCCCTGTCATCGGGATCTCTCTGCCAGGGAATCCCGTCTTCATCAAAATCGGGATCACCTGAATCAATGCAGGGAGAATCCGCCTGAAGACCGTAATTATCGTTAGCAGGATCAATAAATAACGGATTTTGGTGAATCTCTCCCGTCCCAGGTATCGGATTAAAAGGCCCACCTGAATAATTGTAGTAATTAGTTCCGTTATTCCAGAGATCATTGTAGGCTATATAGGTGTCAGAAGGATCAAACGCTTCTATCGCAATACCGACATATTTATTGATGATTATATTGTTTTTAAACTTTCCGAGCGATGGGACAAACGCTCCTTCGAACATGTTGTATGGAAGGGTATTATTTGTAATAATTTGCGGGACTTCATAGCTCGCAAGTATCTCATCTAAATCATCATAACCCTTAACAATTAGATTCTTATGAATTTCAGTAGTTCCACCGGTATTAATTCTGATAGAAGCCCAAAAATAGCTGTTATTCTTAATTATATTATTTTTAATGATTGCATGAGAAGATGATGAAATGGAAATGGCTTTATTATTTCCAGTAATGATGTTATCTTTGATCACAACGTTACTTTGTGAAGTAAAAACTCCGGCATAAAAGTTACCACCGCTATTTGTGATTGTGAATCTGCTAATTTCACCATCAGCCTGGCCAAACCAAATAACATGTGAAGTACCACTCCCATGTATTGTAGTAAATTCAGCCCTAGACCCGAGGATTGTAATGTAGTCATCTCTTAACGCGTGCTGAATATCTTCATAATATGTCCCCGGGGCAACAAGTACCGTATCCCCATCCACCGCGGCATCTATCCCCTCCTGTATGGTGGGGTAATCTCCTGGCACATTGATGATGGTGGCGAATGAAATGGTTGAAAAAAGAAGTGCACTGATAATAAAAGTTGTCAGGTTTTTCATATCAAACCCCCTGCTGTTAAAATGTAACGTTTTTATGACTGTTCTTTCTCAAAGCTTTTTAGCCTGAAAAATTCACCACAAAGACACAAAGACTCGAAGAAGTATTTAAATAAAAGAAGATAAGGATAAATGGGATTATGAAATTTCTGAATAAATAATGACAAATAGTTTTTCCTATAAAACCATTCATATTAATCCTTTGTATCTTCCCGCCTGACCATGCCATTCGGGCAGGAGTGCCTTCGTGGGCCTCGGCCCTGGGCGTCCCGCCACGGGGAGTCCGTAGCCTCCTATGGCGAGCCCTGATGAATAGATCAGGTTAGACACTTTTGAATAATAATGAAGAGATATTTTTGATATGTATTCTTTAGTTATCATCTCACCACATCGAATTAATGTAGGTTACTAAATTATACTACCTCATCCTTATCAATGTCAAGAATAATCTGTAAAAACAAAGGGGCAATGAAAATCACCGCCCCCAAGTATGTGTTCATTTGATACTATTTAATCAATATCATTTTATGGATTGTAACTACTTTATCATCCACTTTTAATTGACAGAAATAAATTCCACTTGCTTTATGACTTGCATCCCAAACTGTTTTATAAGAGCCTGAAGGTTTAAATCCATTCGTAAGTACAGCAATTTCCTGACCTAATAGGTCGAATACGGATAACCTCACTTTTTTACCTATGGATAATTCATAAGCGATGGTCGTAATTGGATTAAATGGGTTTGGATAAGGAGGATTCAAGAAATAATTGTCTGGGATAATATTTTCTGAAGCAATTCCCAAAACAGAGCTTATAAAAAAACCATTTCTATAGATATTTCCTCTGTACATATTCCAATATCCATCAACCGAACCCAAACTTTTCACATCAATGTTTACCAGACTTGCAGTAGTACCGATTATTATTTCAATGTCACCATCTAAATCAATGTCCAAGAGTGTTGATGAACTACTAAACGGATATTCATAGCTTATTGGGAAATTGGTATATTCACTGCCATCCAGATGAAATGCAAATAGATCTCCAGCATCTGTTGCGGAAACTATTTCCGCTTCTCCATCACCATCAAGATCTGCAAAACAGGGAGATGAAACAACACCACTCCCCAGATCTTTTGGCCATCCTTCAACAGGTTCGCCGGTAGATCGAACTGCATATAAAAACCCATCATCCGAGCCAAAGAAGATAACGGGACCGACTCCTTCCACATCAACTACTCCTGCGGTCGTGCTGATATCTGCGTTTGCTTCAATCATAAATCTTTGACTGCCATCTTCATTGATGGCATAGAAATTATTATCTTTAGATCCAGCAAGGATGATCTTTTCACCGCTTTCAAGTTGAAGAACAGATGGTGCCGTTCTGAAATCGTGTCCGGCAGTAAAAGGGAATCCGTTTGCAACCGTTAGGTCATCATAGATGAGATAGATGTTTTCATTATCTGTACCGCAAACGATATCTACCTTACCGTTTTCATTAAAATCCGCCAGGGCAACACCACGTTGTATTTTTTCTCCTAACTGGTATGGAAATCCTCCAATGTCTGTGCCGTCTGGATTAATCGCAAATAGTTTCCCTGAAGACGAATAACCACCAAAAACGATTTCCAATTCGTCGTCTCCATCAATATTACCTAAAGCAGGTGTGCCCATCAAATACTGAGCGGCGTAATAATCAACCTGTATCGTTCCATCTGCATTTAATACAAAAAGATGCTTATTTTTTGATCCGACGACAATTTCAATATCACCATCATTATCAATATCTGCTACCGCAGGAGAACTCCAGATCTGATTACCTAAATCAAATGGAAAACCGTCAATTTCAGTGCCATCTAAAGACACAACATGCAGCAGACCACTATAATCACCAAAAATAATCTCATACTCGCCATCGGAATTAATATCAACAATAGCGGGAGAGGACCAGACTTGATTTCCAATATACAATGGCCATCCAGCCTGATTCAGACTGACATTCATAATAGCTGGAAATTCCCCAGAATACTGGAGCGCATTCCCCAGGTTATCCGTATAATCAGCTGTTAAAGTCAGAGTGAATTCAACATCACCGAGTGAAATACCAGGATCTATGATGATTTGTACTTCAGCATCCAATACTTCTCCTGGAGCAATAGAATCGCCAAATTGAATTACAGGTTCAATAATCGTAATAGGAGCATCAGTCGATAATTCTCCGATCAAATTTTCAGCAGATAACAGAGTAGATTCATTAATGAGGGAAAAATGTAAATTTACCGTTTCCCCAGGATTTGCTATACCGTCTCCATCATCATCCCCGGTGATTCCGGTAAATTCGATATTTAAAAGAAGCAAATTATCAAGAGAAATGGAAGATGAAGATGCCTGAAGAATATGTTTATTACTCCAAGATTGAACAATTGTAACTGCAGTGATACTTTCTAAATCCCAGGAAGATTCTATGGGTATGACATTTACAAAGGTATCTATTTCACCAATGGACGTTAAGTTGAATACCTGCTCATCATAGGAGATAACCGAACAGAAATAATCATAATCTTGATAATTTGATAAAATAAAAAGAACCTTGTTGTTTGTTGTTGTGATTTCTTCTGTGACTTCCACCTCGGCTTCCATGACAAGATTCTGATCAATGATATTGATCGTTTGATCGATGACTAACGGACTGTTAATGTTGATTATTTGGTTATATTTTGATAAGTAAGAAGGATACATATTTGTTCCCCCTCCAACTACTGTTAGATAACCTCCAAATTGGGCATGTGGAATTCCTCCCACCCCATAAAAACTGGCTCTGCCGGAGTAGTTGGGGCTTGCATTTTCCGTATCCCCTTGCCAAATCAAGGGGATTACATACGGTTGGTTATCGTATAGAGTATGAAGCCCAGACCGGGCGTCAGGACAGTATGGTCACCACAATTCTGTAAAAACTTCTCCCACAACATACATTTGTGTGGCAAATAAGAATGATTTAAATAGCATAAGCAGCATTACTAAAACATTGATAACTGTTTTCATTTTTACCCTCCGTTATAAGATGGTTTTACTTACTCAACTATTTTCAATTTACTAATGTATTAATTTTTCCCCAATACTTACTTTTTTATAAGTGACAGATATCACTTCTATACATAGCAAAGATTTTTTCATAGCTTCATTCAAATATATTACTAAGTCGCACAAGTTTCATTGTGTTATTTGATACGATCGATCTGCTACTTTTTTATCGAGTTTTTCAAGGTTAGTGAATGCAACAGGCTGTTTTTACAAGAATCACGGATGGGTGAATAATCATATGAAACTGTATTGCTTCATCCTGTTTGATGATCGCAGAATATCTTATAACTTTAGACTGAGATTTTAATCAAATTTTTACTCCAGAAATCATATAGAGAATCATAACCAATGAGCTCATTATTGATTGCTTGCGTTGTATTCGCAGGATATATCGTTGCATATCATACTTACGGGAAGTTTCTTGCACAGAAAATCTTCAAAGTTGATCCTGACTCTGTCTGTCCCAGTGAAACCTTGCAGGATGACATAGATTTTGTCCCTACCAATAAACACGTTCTTTTCGGGCATCACTTTACCTCTATAGCGGGGCTGGGTCCCATCGTAGGTCCTGCCATAGCTATCATCTGGGGCTGGGTGCCTGCGGTACTCTGGGTGTTTTTTGGATCGATTTTTATGGGTGCCGTCCATGACTTTGGCTCCATGATTGTGTCAATACGCGGAAAAGGACGCTCCATAGGAGACCTTGCATCTGGAATTATTAATTCACGAGTGAGAACACTATTCCTTTTGATTATCTTTTTCGAACTGCTGATTGTCATTGCCGTGTTTGCTCTGATTATTGCCATTTTGTTCTCAATGTATCCAGTCGCGGTGATACCGGTCTGGCTGGAAATACCCATCGCTATTTTTCTTGGATACCTGGTTTATCAACGGGGGAAAAGCCATGTCACTCTTGGCATTGTAGCCGTGTTGATAATGTACGTGACGGTGATGATTGGAGCTTTTGTTCCTCTGGAGATACCAGCCATTCTGGGACTCAATTCCCTGGCAGTCTGGATTGTTATTTTACTCATATATGCCTTTATCGCCTCAACACTTCCCGTTCAAACGTTACTGCAGCCAAGGGATTACATTAACTCCCATCAGTTAATCGTGGCTATGGTACTTTTAAGCTTGGGTGTTCTTGTATCTCATCCTCAGGTTGTGGCTCCCGCTCTGGATATTGCCCCCGAAGGAGCCCCGCCAATATTGCCATTTATTTTTGTTGTTATTGCCTGTGGAGCTATCTCCGGTTTTCACAGTCTTGTTTCATCAGGGACCTCTTCAAAACAGTGCGATTCTGAAAAGAGTACGAGGTTTATCGGTTATGGCGGTATGCTGATGGAGGGAGCCCTTTCCACTCTTGTAATTATTGCTGTTGCAGCCGGGATCGGTTTGGGTTTGAAAACAGAAGGAGGGCTGTTAACGGGACTGTCTGCCTTCAATCATCACTATTCCAATTGGGCAACGGCAAGCGGTCTTGGGGCAAAATTGGCGGCTTTTGTGACGGGTTCTGCCAATATGATAGAAGCTATTGGAATTCCATCAAAAATCACAATTGCAATTACGGGGGTATTCTTAGTTTCTTTTGCAGCAACCAGTCTGGACTCTGCCACCCGAATTCAGCGATATGTCGTTTCTGAGCTGGCAACCGCATGGAATCTCAAACGGCTTACTACCAAACGCAATGCCACGCTAATCGCTGTGATTACGGCATTTATTCTTGCGTTTTCTAATGGCAGCGGGGAAGGAGCTCTTACCATCTGGCCGCTGTTTGGTACTGTTAATCAACTATTGGCTGGGTTGGCTCTGTTGGTGATAACAATTTATCTCGCAAAAAAGAATGTTAAAATCTGGTATACTGCACTCCCGATGATATTTATGGTATTCATGACCGGCTGGGCAATGCTCGTCAACCTGAGAAATTTTTATGGCGATACCAACTGGTTACTTTTTGTTATCGGCTCTGCGGTATTTGCTCTGGAGATATGGATGGTTGCAGAGAGTGTAATAGTCGTCAGGAAAGTATGGAGGCGAAAGTGAAAACACAATTAGAGTGCATATCCTGTGCTGTGAAACAGACGCTGCTGGCAGCCAGGATGGCAACTGATGGCGAGCCTAAACAGCGACAGATTTTGCATCGTGTGATGGAGCTTCTCATCCATTTGTCTGAGGAAATTTCACCAGTAGAATTAAGCCAGCGAGCTCACCGGTTGATTCGGGATATTTCCGGAAATCCAGATCCCTATTTTGATATCAAACGTCAAACCAATGAGCATGCTCTGTCCCTGTTCCCGGAGATGCTGAAAATGGTTGAGAACGCTGAAGACCCTTTGGAAACAGCCGTGAGATTATCCGTTGCTGGTAATGTCATTGATTTGGGACTTGGGAAAAGTGAATTTGATGTTGAAGGGGAAATACAAGCCGTTATTAGAGCTCCATTCAAGTTCTATCATTACACTCGTTTTAAAAAAGATGTGAACGGTGCCGATTCAATTTTGTATTTCCTTGATAATGCGGGTGAAATCGTGTTTGATCGGTTGCTCATTGAGGAGCTTATAAGAGTATCCAGAGCTGAGATTGTGGCTGTCGTCCGGGGATCTCCAATTCTCAATGATGTCACTATGGAAGATGCCCGGTTTGTCGGTCTTACCGAAGTGATTGAAGTAATTGATAATGGAAGTGATGCACCGGGAACAATTCTGTCACAGATGCCGCCCAAAATCATTAATCTCTTTGAAAAATCAGATGTGATTATCTCAAAAGGTCAGGGCAATTACGAGACGTTGAATGAATCTAAAAGGAACGTTTATTTTCTATTTAAAATCAAGTGTCCGGTTGTTGCTGGGTATATGAAGGCGGAGGTAGGGGAATACGTTTTAAAAGGCTAAAGCATAAAATCCAGTGGTCATCTATTAATCATGTTCGTGTTCAAAAATATGTATGTGATTGGATGCCATATCTTGAGTTTCACATTCCAGAGTGATATCCCGAATATTGAATTCTTTTTTAATAATGGATCTGATGTTATCTTTGATTGCTTCGGTCTCTTCCACCTTTTCCACAGAGACAATCACGTGAGCGGTGCCCACCGTCAGGTGTGAGCAGACCTGCCAGAGCCTGAGATCCTGTAGATCATCTACTCCCTCAATCTCCACAATCCGTTTCTTGATCCGGCTGACATCCTGTGGACTCTTGTGGAGTAAGATTTTTGAACTCTTATAGAGGACCCTTCCAGCTCCAGCCAAAATAAGAATTGCGACAAAAGCTGCCACGATGGGATCAATTATGGGCTGGTTAAACAGTTTGATAGCAACAATCCCAACCACGACGGATATGGAGGCAAGAATATCCCCCAGGATGTGCAGATAGGCACTCTGGATATTGACATCATTTTTGCTTGCAGGTGTCGTTTTGTGAAAGAGTGTGGCGATTATAACATTTACTATGAGTCCAATGAGAGCAATGATGAGAGCGCCAGTCGTTTCAACGCTCAGGGGATGTTTGAAGCGATGCCATGATTCAACTAATATAAAGGCAGCGATAACACCAAGAAGGAGTCCGTTGAAAATAGAACTTAATACCTCCAGCCGGTGATAGCCAAAAGCCATTTTTTGAGTAGGCTGTTTTCGCTGTGCAATAGTGAGGGACATGAAAACAATTAGGATAGCTGTTAGGTCTGAGATGACGTGAAAGGAATCGGAGACAAGACTTAAACTGCGAAAAATGAGTCCGCCAATCAGTTCAGCCAGAAACGTAATAGTTAAGAGAGTAGTGGAAAGAAGAAGCGTTTTTCGAGATGAAATGTTTTTGCTCATTGATATATGAATTTAATAGTGAGTGGACTCCAGAAACCGCTAATCAGTCAAAAGCCTGACAGGTTTATTCTAATTCTCGCCTGTCTGCCGAAACGAAGTGTAGGTTCGGCTAATGTAATAAGTCTATCTCCAATAATATATGTAGTTAATAATCTCATGCTTTTGTAAAAACACTTTTTCGGAGTGGACTCAATGATAACTGGCAAAAGTGATTTAACTGATGTTTTGAGCGACAAGTTCCGCTATATCCTGAATCTGGATGGTGTTTTCCTTCCCTTCCACTTTTACAGCGTCGTCCATCATAAATAGGCAGAACGAGCATGCGGTTGCAATGGTTTTTGCTCCAGTTTCGAAAGCTTCTCGAAAGCGGATGATGTTAATGCGGTCTCCTCTTTCAATATCGTACCACATATTCCCTCCACCAGCACCACAGCAGAAACTGTTCTTCTTGTTCTGTTTCATCTCCAGGAGTTCCCCGTTTTTCATGACGGACTGAATGACATTCCTTGGAGTATCATAGATGTCGTTGTACCTTCCCAGATAGCAGGCATCGTGATAGGTGATATCTTCAGATACTGAAGGGTTGACTTTCAATTTTTCCTGTTGAATGAGATCTTGAATAAATTTGCTGTGATGGATGACAGAATAATTCCCTCCAAAAGCGGAATATTCCCCTCCGAGGGTATGAAAGCAGTGGGGACAGGCAGTCACAATAGCGTTGAATTTGTATTGATTCAGCGTTTCGATATTCTGGATTGCCATCGTTTCAAAGAGATATTCCTCACCCATTCTTCGAGCAGAATCTCCTGTGCACGATTCCTCATTTCCCAGAACGGCATAGTCCACTCCTGCCGTTTCAAATATTTTAATCATCGATTTGGAAACGTTCTGATTGCGGGAATCATAAGCTCCAGCGCAACCCACCCAGTAAAGGATATCAGCTTCTTTTTTATTTGCCATAAGCGGAAGTTCAATTCCCGCTTTTTCCGCCCATTTGGTTCGATCGCTGCTGGGAAGTCCCCATGGATTACCAAACTGCAGCGTATTCTCCAAGCTCTTGCTTGCCTGGGCTTGCGGTTTACCTTCCGACAGGACGAGAAACCGACGCATATCAGTAAACGTAGGAATGTGGTTGATGAGGACAGGACATTGTTCCATACAGGCGCCGCAGGTTGTGCACGACCACAATTCCTCTTCATTGATTATTCTACCAACCAGGGATTCCGGTTTATCTTTGCTGAATTTTGTAGCATAGAGATTTTGACGAATATCCGTGATGATTTTCATCGGTGAGAGGAGTTTATCTGTGTTGTATGCAGGACAGACTGAAGTGCACCGAGCACATTCAGTACAGCTGATGCTGTCCAGAAGCTGTTTCCACGTGAACTCTTCAACTCTGCTGGCACCCAGGCTAATCTCATCAATATCTGCATCAGGGTCTTCCATCAGCTTGGAAACATACATTGGCGTGAGATTTCCACGTGTGTTACGGTTGGTGAGGGAAACATTTAAAATTGCGACGATTGCGTGAAACATTTTTGTGAAAGGGAGGATAGAAATAAACATCAGCGACAGAAGGGCATGAGACCACCAGAGCCACGGTTTCAAAATTTCCCATGTGTGAGCAGTAGCAATTTTTGAGAGGGGAAGTCCAACCCACGAAAAGTGTGCTGTCTCTGGTTGATCAATTGCCAATCGGGCTGCTTCACTGAAAAATCCACCAACACCAATAATGAGTAAAAACAGTAGAATTCCACTGTCTCCAAGGAGATTTCCCCGTCCACTGAAAGCATTCTGAGGTAACGGTTCCGGCTTATTCACATAACGGCGGAAAAGCGCCATAAGAATTCCGATGATGAACATGACTCCTCCCACATCATTGATAAGAGCAAACCAGGGAGTATCTTTACCGGGAAGCGTTTCAACAAAAAATCCCCACTTTGTGAACATATCCACGATAGTAGCAAAAAAGAGTTCAATAAACCCCCAGGCGAGGAAGAAGTGCATAATAGAAGCATAAATAAATTGTACGCTCCAGACTTTTCGTTGTCCGACTCCAAAGAAAAGACTGTTGAAAATCTGAGGAAATATTTTCAGGGATTGATCCTCTTTCTTCCCAGTTCTGACAGCTGTGATCCTTCGTAAATTGAAGAGAAAATAGAGAACAGCTAATGCTGCAATCAGGTAGAAGATAAGCGGAACTGGGTGAGATGTTTCAGACATATGTTTCACTCCTTAAATAGAGTATTTTGGTGTTTTGGAGTAAAATGATGTAGCGTAGTGATATCATTTTTTAACACTAGTTATCGTTTTGAAGTCGTTTGAGTTTTCCCCAGAATAACCGATATTCCTTTGCTAATCTAATGTTTCACAATGATTTCTCCCGAAATCGGGATTCATCACCGTGTCCGGTTCCTGACAGATTGTACTCCTAAAAATATATTTGTGTGTTTTGGAGTAAAATGATGTAGCGTAGCGAAATCATTTTTTAACACTAGTTATCTTTTTGAAGCCGTTTGCATTTTCCACAGAGATGATCCGATCCGCAGGAAGTAAGTAGGAATTTTACGGACATTATTTAAGGAGAATTAAGCCTTTGCGTCTTTTATCGCTTCTGTCAGCTTTGGGACAATCTCAATAATATCACCAACGATGCCATAGTCAGCGAGCTCAAAAATGGGGGCGTCAGGGTCTTTGTTAATGGCAACAATATTTTTTGATCCTTTCATTCCCACCACATGCTGGATAGCACCAGAGATACCAAGAGCAAGATATAATTTGGGTGAAACCGTCTGGCCGGAACTCCCCACTTGATGAGCTGTTGGCAACCATTCTGCATCCACAACGGGGCGGGAGGCACCAAGTTGTGCACCAAGAGTATCACCAAGTTCCTTTACCATATTGATATTTTCTTCTTTTCCGATACCTCTGCCTATGGTAACGATTAACTCGGCAGCGGTTAGGTCAACACCACCAACCTCCCCCTGGAAAGGTTCTTCGTACTGGCTTTGGATCATAGATTCATCAAGGTCAACATCCACGTTTCTCACGGAAACTCCAGAACCCTCTACGACAGCATCTTCCTGGAAGGCAGCTGACTGAAATGTGAGGAGATAAGGCGGTTCACCGTTGGGTAGGATATCAGACGTTATTTTTCCCTGGAATAATTGTCTCATAAAAACTGGATTACCATTTTCCATGTAATATCCGGTCAGATCACAAAGCAGGGGTTTCTTGAGAGCTACGCTCACTCGCGGTAGAAAATCGCGCACCATATAGGTATGCCCCATAATAACATAGGTGGGTGATTCATCGGTAATAATCTGCTTGATAGCGACAGAGTAGCCATCTGAGCTGTATTTTTCGAGAAGTGGGTGATCTACCGCAAGAACTTCGTCCACATCCTTTTTGGATGCTTCTTCCACCAGTTCGTTGACATTTGAACCGAGAATAAGAATTGCTGTAGTAAGCCCAAGATCTTTTGCCAACGACTGTCCTGCAGCAACTGCTTCCCAGCTCATACGATGAATTTTACCATTTGAGTGTTCAAAAATAATTAGGATGTCCATGGTTTACTCCTATAAAACTTTAATATCGCGTTTCAGAACATCAACGAGTTTGGCTACGACTTGATCCGTGTCACCTTCAATCATTTCAGTTAACTTCGTCTTCTTGGGAATGTAGATTTTTTCAAGGCTCTGCAGGAGTTCACCTTGAGGAGTTGACGCCATAACCTTGATTTCCTTTTTCTTTGCCCCCATAATTCCACGAAGTGAGGGATACCGGGGCGTATTTAAGCCCGATTGAATGGTAATGCAGGCGGGCAGATCCATAGATACCCACTGAAACCAGCCGGCTTCCAACTCTTTTTTCACTTTTAGTTTTCCATCAGAAATATCCGTTTCCATCACAAGAGTTGAAGTGGACATACCGAGGAATTCCCCAAGCATCAGTCCTGTCTGTCCCATTCCTGTATCGTCTGATTGAAGCCCAGAAAGAATCAAATCAAAATTTTCCTCTTTCAAAGCTGATGCAAATTGGCCTGCAATGACATACGAATCCGTAGAAGGATTATCATCTTTTACGTGAATTCCTCGGTCTGCACCCTTTGCAAGAGCTTCTCGAATTGTTTTTTGAACCCGATCCGGTCCAAGGCTCGCTGATACTACCTCTCCTTCACCCAATCTTTCTTTTATCTGAAGTGCTTCCTCAAGAGCATACGAATCACTTTCGTTCATGGCGTAATCGATCTCTTCTTCCTGTATCCATTTTTTGTCGTCACTGATAAGGAGGGGAGAGTCGGGTCCGGGAACCTGTTTGACTAATACACAGATTTTCATGGTTGATTATCCTCTCAAATTCGTATAAATATTAATCAATAAATGGGTAAAAAATTACAGCCATATTGAAGAAAATCCAAGATAAGTAACAGGTCTATAAAAATTAGACTCAGAACTTCCTGGTAAAGAGAAAAGCTTTCTTCGGCCCTACTTCCCAACGGCTGAAATCAATGCCCTTAAAAATAATGTTGATCTATAACTCTTTACCGCAGTGTTGGCATCGTCTCGACCAATAATGATTATGTTCTCCGCAATACTTGCAATCTTTGTGCAGTAAAGAAAGAACAATGATGATTACCAGAATAATTAGAGTTTCCTTAAAAAAGATATAAATAATTGATAATATTAGTACATATA
>CAZVFT010000019.1:0-28893 GCA_964626495.1 uncultured bacterium | reverse complement strand
CAGGCGTGCTCTCTGCTACCCATTTTTGTGTTACCTGTTGCTAATCGTATAATTATCTGTCCTATAAACAAATAATTTAAAAAAAACTGAAATTATTTCTTGACATTTGTGGGAAGAGAGTTTAACATTGTGGGTAGCAGTGGGTAATTATCCCAATTAATATCAGGGGCACATGGTTATAGAAAATACATTTACAGGTGAGTACTTATACTCAATTGATGCAAAAGGTAGGGTCAACATTCCTTCCAAATTTAGAAATGCCCTTACCCCGAAAAATAAAAACATCTTTTACATCACCAGAGGGATGGATCAGTGTATTGTTGCCTATCCTCTTGAAGAATGGAAAAAAGTTCAAGATGGATTGCGTAACCTCTCTTCTGCCTCTAAAGTTTATCGCTCATTTATCCGAAGTATTACCCGGTATGCTGCCCAAGTAAAATTTGATAAACAAGGAAGAATTCAATTGACTCAAGTTCTTAAGAATTATGCACAGTTGGAAAATGAGATTACGATTATTGGAATGGTAAATAAGATTGAATTATGGAATCCCAAAACCCTGAACGACCTTGAAAAAACTTCACTCAGAATTGATCCTGAAGAATACAAGGATCTAGCGGATAAAATAATTTTATAAAACTTGACTCAGGTATGGACATCCAACAAAGCATTCCATATCCCCGTTTTAAAGGATCAGATTGTTCAATTTCTGAACATTCGTCGGAATGGTATTTATCTGGATGGGACTCTCGGTCTAGGCGGTCACTCTGCCGAGATCATTTCAATCCTTTCCAAAAAAGGTGCGTTTGTAGGATTTGACCGGGATGAAGAGGCAATTATACGTTGTAAAACGTCCCTCCCAGCCTCTTCAAAATGTCACCTCGTCTGCGCTTCTTACGACCAGTTCCCTCAATTTCTGGAATCAATCAACATTAAAGGAGTGGATGGTATACTTCTGGATCTTGGCATATCATCTATGCAACTTGATTCCCCAGAACGTGGGTTTTCATATCGAATGGATGGACCTCTGGACATGAGATTCAACAGAAAAAATTCAATCACAGCAAAAGACATACTCAACACGAAAGACGAAACCTATCTCGCAGAAATATTTCGTAAATATGGAGAAGAACGAAATGCAAAAAAAATTGCCAAAAAAATTGTAGATATACGAATGACTTCGCCTCTTACCACCACCTTAGATCTTAAAAATATCATACAATCAGTAAGTGGAGATTCATTCCTTACAAAAACTCTTTCCAGAATTTTTCAAGCTCTTAGAATAGCTGTAAATGATGAGCTCACCATATTAAAAAACTTTTTGAATATTTTTGCGGATTATCTCAACAACAAAGGAAGAATAGCTATTATCTCGTATCATTCCCTTGAAGACCGATTGGTCAAACAAAAGTTTAAAGAACTTGAGAAAGGGTGTGTTTGTCCTCCAGATATTCCTATTTGTCAATGTGGAATAAAACCATCATTGAAAGTCTTGACGAAACGACCTATAGTACCCTCAGAAGAAGAGGTACGAAGAAATCGACGAGCCAGAGCCGCAAAACTTCGTGTAGCGGAAAAAATTATATGAAGAAGACAAAAACAATCAAAAGAACCCGACGATCCAAAAGGAAACAAGAGTTTATCAACTCTATATTATTCTTCTTGATTACGGTATTCTCCATTTCTGGAATTCTTACTTATCTCTGGGTATATAACGAAATCAATATTACCAGTCGTGAAAATGAAGCATTAAAACGTATCCGTGATAATATAATTGAAGAGAACAGAGTTCTCCACAATGATATTGCAGGATTGAATAGAATTGACCGGATTAGTCAAATTGTAAAAAAGGAACTTCAGATGGTATCCCCTGCACCAGAATCTCTCGTAGTATTTGTAGATCCTGAATTGCTAAAAGATTTCAATAAACAATAATGACGAAAGCTTTTTTGAAATACCGCCCTAGAATCCTGCTTATTTCTTTCTTTGTGGTAATTCTGTGGGCTGGGTTATTGATCCGTTTCTTCTATGTTCAGGTTGTTAAGTCCAATGAACTTAGAAACGAGATGGTTCTTCAGGGATATAATAAAATTACTGTTCCAGCCTTACGGGGAACTATTTACGATCGAAATCTCCAGTCACTTGCTGAAGATGCTATCCATTATGACTTCGCTGCACATCCACACCTTGTTGAGAACAAACAACATCTTAGCTCTACCTTTTCCGAAATTACTGGCAGGACAACAGATTATTACACACAATTGTTGAATTCGAATCAAACCTTCAAATATTTAGAGAGAAACCTGAGAAGCAACATCAGCAACTCCCTTCTTGCTATCAAAGACAAAGGACTTGTGATACATCGCCACGGATATCGTTCTTATCCATACCAGAATATTGCTTCTCAGCTAATTGGTTTCACAGATATGGATAATATCGGCTTATCGGGTATTGAAAAAGTATATGATGATTACCTCAAGGGAAAAGATGGGTGGATGATGTTACAAAAAGATGGAAGAGGAAAATTATCTATCAACGAATCGTATCCCAGCCAGGATCCAGTAGATGGTAGTAATGTTGTTCTAACCATCAACCTTGAATACCAGACCATTTTGAGAAATGAACTGTTAATACAGATGGAAGAAGTAAATGCCACGGGAGCAATGGGAATTATAATCAACCCAAATGATGGTGAAATTCTTGCAATGGTATCTATCCCCGATTTTGATCCCAATAATCGTGCAGTATATTCTAAACAAACTTATAGAAATCGTGTTGTTGAAGACCAATTTGAACCGGGATCTACTTTCAAGATTGTCCCCGCTACAGCTGCATTGAGACTAAAAACCGTAGCTGTTACTGACGAATTTTATTGCGAGGATGGCGGATTTACTTTTCGAGGGTTAACAATTCGGGATTGGAGTGACTTTGGCCTTCTAACATTTTCTCAAATTATTGAACATTCCAGTAATGTTGGAATTATAAAAATAGCTAAAACTCTCGACAAACATATCCTTTACACGTTTGCAAGAAAATATGGATTTGGTTCTCCCACAGGAATCTCGTTGCCCGGTGAAACGTCTGGAACCCTCCATCCTACTGATGAATGGTGCGCTGTATCACTCGCTCAGATATCTCTTGGACACGAAGTTTCAGTCACCACTCTTCAATTAGCTTATGCTTACGCTGCTATAGCTAACGGTGGATTTCTGATGAAACCAATTCTTGTTGATGAGATTATCCACCCCTCTGGAAGAGTGATTTTTAAAAACTCACCTCGAGTAGTTCGAAAAATTACATCCAAGAATGAAATGAAAAGATTAACCGCAATGCTCGAGGGAGCTGTGACTTCTGGAACAGGAACAAATGCTAATATCAGAGGTTGGAAAGTTGCAGGAAAGACTGGAACGGCACAGATGTATATCAATGGTGCCTACTCTGATACAAAATTTATTTCATCATTCGCTGGATTTTTACCTGCCGATAAACCCCAGTTTGTCACTGTTATCGTTCTGGAAGAACCTGAAAAAGGTAAACATTGGGGAGGAGTAAGCGCTGCACCTACTTTTCGAAATGTGATGAATCAGATACTCAATATCAACGATAACATATTTGTCCACAAACCGAAAGGTCTAACACCTGTGAACGAGAATCAATTTTTATTTTCTTCAACTCAAGAAAAGCCAAAAGAGAAAATCGAAAAATCTTTAGCTTTAATGACAAGCTCATCTTTTCCTATCTCACCCTCACCTAACAAAATTGCTATCATCCCAGAAGTTCGGGGAAAGAATCTCAGGAGCGCTATCTCTACCTTGCAGGAAGCGGGATTACGTCCAATGGCAAACGGCTCAGGTACGGTCTATTCCCAATTTCCAAGTCCGGGAAAAGAAGTAAAAACAAACTCCATTTGTAAAATATTACTGAGGTAATGAACAATTTACACCACATTCTTAATGGCGTGAAGACAGTGTCTGATACATCCTTTAATATACCTGTGCAGTCAATTTGCGTTGATTCTCGTCATGTCTGGCCTGGATCAGCGTTTGTTGCCATTCCCGGAACCATTGTGGATGGTAGTAATTTTATTTCAGACGCAATTCATCGAGGTGCAGCAGTGGTAATCTCACCAGATGATAATAGAAATGTGGAAAGATATAAACCTAATACACCTTTGGTAATAGTAAAACATCCTCGCTGTGCACTTTCTCGAATTGCTGCGAATTTCTACGACCATCCTTCTCGCCAATTGACTGTGATTGGAATAACTGGAACCAATGGAAAAACTACAACAAGCTATATTCTCTATTCCATTCTTAAAACATATGGTATAAAAGCGGGATTGATCGGAACCCTTGGAGCAATGGCTGAAGGATTCAAAGCAGATACACAACTCACCACACCTGACAGTATCGACCTGCACCGTATCTTACATCTCTTTGTCAAAGGTGGCATTACTCATGTAGTTATGGAAGTTTCTTCACATTCTATGGCACAAAATCGCGTGGATGATGTGGAATTTGATTTTGCTGTTTTCACAAACCTGACTCAGGATCATCTCGATTATCATAAAACAATGGACAATTATTTTAAAGCCAAATCGAGATTATTTTCAATGATACCTGCTACGGGAAAAGCTGTTATCAATGCTGATGACCACTATTTTGAGAATTTGAAAAAAATTACAAAAGCATCTCCAGTATCATTTAAAAAGGATGGTAAAGCAGATGTCACATACCAATCGTGGGGAATGTCCCGTGAGGGGATAACGGGTATTATTAAGATTCACAATAAAACTCTCAATATCATATCACCACTCATCGGGATACACAATATTGAAAATATCCTTTCTGCGGTATCTACAGCGTGGGCACTTGGAATTCCAGATAAAGCCATTGAACAGGGAATATTAGAATGTGAAAATGTTCCCGGGCGTGTTGAAAGCTTTAGTTTAAAAAATGGTGCAACTGTTATTATTGATTATGCCCACACTCCAGACGCATATCAAAAGCTTCTATCTTCATTGAGAATGTTATTAAACAAAGAGGGAGAACTCCGGGTCGTTTTTGGGTGCGGTGGTGATCGTGATTCAGAAAAACGTCCGTTAATGGCATCTGTAGCAGAAACATATACCGACTATGTATTTGTAACACCCGATAATCCCAGAACTGAATCCATCGAGAAAATAAATAAAGATATTGCAGCAGGATTCGAGAAAAACAATCACACATTTTATTCAAATCGTGCAGACGCTATCCGTAACGCCATATCTCAAATGAAGCCCAATGATATTTTAGCAATACTGGGCAAAGGTCGAGAAAATTATCAAATCTTTGGTACGAAAAAAATTCCTTACTCAGACATTGAGGTCATCAATAGAGCTAATAATGAGAATTGATTTACCAGATCCAGATCTATTTCATCAGATGATGGAAGTGGAGATTAAAAAAAATGTTGATGCAGTCATTACTGGAATAGTAACGGATAGTCTTGAAGCAATGCCTAATGATCTGTTTTTAGCTTTGAAAGGAGAAAAAACAGATGGTCATCGTTATCTCGCTCATGCCAAAGATAAAGGATGCACCGCTGCACTGGTTACACATAGAGATACAACCGTTAATCTCCCACAAATTTCCGTTGATAATGTAATAGAAACTATCTCTATTCTATCGAAGGTCTGGCGGACAAATTTTAACACTCCCATTCTTGCTATCACCGGGAGTAATGGGAAAACCACAACAAAAGATCTTTTAATACATATCATTTCCTCAACAGGCTCAATACACGGGACTCGTGGAAATTACAACACCCGCCTTGGATTACCCCTTACTTTACTTGAGCTATCCCACCACCACACTCTCTCCATATTGGAAATGGGAGCCAATACTATGGGCGATATTGGTTATCTCTGCAACATCGCCAAACCTCACTACGGCTTGATAACCAATATCGCTCCCGCCCACCTCCAATATTTTGGTACTATAGAAAATGTGATTAAAACTAAAGGGGAGCTTTTTGAATCCTTGCCAGAGGATGGAATTGCATTTATCAATGCGGATGATGAACACGTCAAATCATTATGGACAAAAGCTCAAATAATTACTTATGGATTTTCACATGAGTGTGATTTTACTGCTGACATTTATTATTCTGAAAATGACCCGTTATCTCTAATCATCGACGGATACGAGATCAATCTTAACTCTTACAATAAGACTTTTGCAATAAATGCAGTAGCAGCTTGTTCCGTAGCTGCATCCCTTGATATAAGCTGGGAAACGATTCAGAAACAGGTACCAACATTCGAACCTACCAGTGGAAGATGCCAGGTAAAACATTTTGAAGATATCACCATCATAGATGATACTTACAACGCAAATCCCCAGTCTACATCAGCTGCTATCAATTTACTTTTTTCTCTGCCTGCGAACGGCAAGCGAATTGTTGTGTTCGGAGATATGCTGGAATTGGGTAAGGACTCAGAAATCTACCATCAGGAGGTAGGCAAACAATGCGTTCATTCTGGTGTAGATGCACTTTTCTGCTATGGCAGTGATTCTATAGCCACAGTTAATGCAGCAAAGGATAAGATACCTGCCACTCATTACAGTGACAAAGATGCACTGGTAAGTGACCTGAAAAGCATCATCAAATCCGGAGATGTTATCCTGGTAAAAGGATCCAGAGGTGTTGAGATGGAAACCATCATTGCGGAGGTATTCAAGACATAATGTTTTACCATCTCTTTTATCCGTTAAAATCTTACATCTCCGGACTCAATCTTTTTCACTATATCACTTTTCGTGCTGCAATGGCAGCCATTACTGCACTTCTTATTAGTTTCATTATAGGACCTCTGATTATCAAATCGCTCCAGAAACGCTTCATTTTTGAATCTATCCGTGAAAGTGGACCAGACACCCACTTCAATAAAAAGGGCACGCCTACAATGGGGGGAATCATCATTTTACTGGCATTGATTCTCCCCACTCTTCTCTGGGCAAATCTGACAAACACATACATCCATATAATTCTAATAGCCACCGTGTGGATGGGATTAATTGGTTTCCTGGATGACTATTTAAAAAGTGTTCGCAAACTTGATAAAGGGTTGGTTGCACGTTACAAAATTGTAGGACAGATATTACTTGGACTTGTCATTGGAGGTTGGATTTATTTTCATCAGGGATTTGAAAGTGCCCGATCCATTACATCAGTGCCATTTTTCAAGAACTATGAAATAAATTTTGGCATTCTTTATGTTCCATGGGTGATTCTGGTGGTAATGGCTTCTTCTAATGCTGTCAATCTTACAGATGGACTCGACGGACTTGCTTCCGGGTTATTAGCCATATGTGCTGTAGCATTTGGTGCTATCGCATACATTTCTGGTCGTGTTGATTTCAGCAGTTACTTAAACATTGTTTATTTACCTGGAAGTGGTGAATTAAGTATCTATGCCTCGTCAATGATGGGAGCTTGTCTTGGATTTTTATGGTTTAATGCCCCCCCGGCAAAAATTTTTATGGGAGATACGGGAGCTCTGGCAACAGGTGCTGCTTTAGGAACACTGGCAATTTTATTAAAAAAAGAACTACTCCTTCTCATTATCGGCGGGGTTTTCGTTTGGGAAGCATTGTCTGTTATTATACAACTGTCTTTTTTCCACTTTACAAAGAAGCGAAATGGAGTGGGAAAACGATTGTTCAATATGGCTCCCATCCATCATCACTATGAATTAAAAGGTTGGAAAGAAACTCAAGTTGTCATACGATTCTGGATTATTGGAATCCTTTTTGCCCTACTATCTTTAAGCACATTTAAAATACGTTAATGGATATCAGCGTAAAAAATAACATCAAATTAAAAGGGAAACAGGTAACTGTTATTGGCGCAGCTCGAAGTGGCATAGCAGCGTCTGAACTCTTACTTACTTTGGGTGCTAAAGTTTTTTTAAGCGATAACAATGCCAGTACGGGTGATAATCCAGAAGTAAAAGCATTACAAAAAAAAGGAGTCACCATTGAAGTGGGAACTCACTCCGAAATGATTTATGATACTGACCTTATGGTTGTGAGCCCGGGAGTCCCTCAGAATGCCGACATCATCGTCACCGCTAAGGAGAGGGGCATATCGGTCATTGGTGAAGTTGAACTTGCAAGCTGGTTCACTGAACTTCCCATTGTGGCAATTACAGGATCCAACGGTAAAACAACCACCACTGCAATGATAGCTGAAATGTGCCAGCACTCTACATATACCCCATACCTCGCGGGGAATGTGGGGATACCATTTTCACAGATTGTCCGAGAAAATCTCAAAGCCGAACCTGAAAATGGGATCCACATTCTTGAAATCAGTAGCTTTCAGATGGAACATATCCAACACTTTAAGCCACAGGTGGCAGTACTCCTGAATCTGACACCTGACCATCTTGATCGCTACATTTCTATGGAGGAGTACGCTACTGCCAAAATGCAAATTCTGAAAAATATGACGGATAAGGATAAAGTGATTTACAATGCCGACGATCGGTTTCTCACAAGTTTGATACACACCAGAGCCAGGCAGATTCCTTTTTCATTGAAAAACCACTCTAATTCTTTTTTTACTATCAACGCTACAAAGATAAAGGATAAACAAGGAAATATTATCGTCCATTTAAAAGATCTCAGTCTTCCTGGTAAACACAACACCGCCAATTTTTTAGCTGCTTCCACAGTGTGTAAAATATTGAACGTCCCGATGGATAGTATTCAAAAAGTTTTGACAAGCTTTCGTGGCGTTCCTCATCGCATTGAACATATCTGCTCCATTAACGAAGTAGACTACTATAATGATTCGAAAGCAACAAATATTGAATCAGTTATCGTGGCTCTAAATTCATTTTCTCGACCTGTTATTCTTATCCTCGGAGGACGGGATAAGGGTGGAGATTTTTCGAAACTTATTCCACACCTCACACCTAATGTGAAAACAATTCTTGTTATTGGGGAGGCTTCTGATCGAATTATTGAAACACTTGGTGAGCAGTTTTTATGCATGCGTGTTACCTCCATTGAATCGGCTGTAAAAACAGCCTATTCAAAAGCACAATCTGACGATATTGTGCTCCTATCTCCGGGCTGTTCCAGTTTTGATATGTTTAATAATTATGAGCACCGGGGAGAAATGTTCAAACAAACTGTAATTGAGCTATTGGAGTCCATTTAATGTCATTATTGGTTTCTTCAAAAAAGTACGATAAAACCCTTTTAGGTCTAACACTGGCTCTTGCTACAGTGGGTACCGTGATGATATTCAGTTCCAGCATTAATAGGTCTATGGATATGTTCGGGGTTGGTACATACTATTTCAAACGTCATATGATCAGAGTCGTTATCGGTCTAATTGTTATGTTCTTGTTTATGCATATTGACTACCAAAAGTTGAAAAAGTTTGCTGCACCGCTTCTCATATTTACTATCATTATTCTATTGATTACAAAAATCAGTTACACATTAAGGGGAAGCACACATTCAGCAAGATGGCTGTATGTTGGTTCTTTTGGATGGCAAACATCCGATCTCGCAAGATTTGCAATTATACTCTATCTGGCATCATATATCGATGATAAAAGAGATCAAATAAATGATTTCATTTATGGATTCCTCCCCCCCATCGTGATGGTAGGTCTCATAATGACATTGATTATCATTCAACCAGATTTTAGCACAGCTATTATGATTGCAGTTATTATGGGCACACTTCTGTTCGTAGGAAAAGCAAAAATTAGTCATTTAATGGCGACTACTAGTACAGGCTTAGCGATTATCATTCCGGTTATGTTAATTGCTTCCTACCGTCTTGAAAGGATAAAGTCTTTTTTAACTTTCGGATCAGATCTTGGTGGGATGAATTATCAAGTGAAACAGTCTCTCACAAGTCTGGGAAATGGTGGACTTTTTGGAGTAGGACTTGGTGAAAGTGTGGGGAAAAATCTGTTTCTTCCAGAACCTCACACCGATTTTATTATGTCAATCATTGGTGAAGAGTTTGGATTTATCGGAACTTTTATTATTCTCACCCTATTCCTTGCTATTTTCCAGAGAGGAATAAAAATATCAAAAAATTGCACCGATATTTTTGGCATTATGCTGGCTATAGGCATATCAGTGAAAATGATAACCTATGCTTTCATCAATTCAGCTGTAGTAACGGCTTTGGTACCCACCACCGGATTGCCTATACCATTTATCAGTTTTGGAGGTACCGGGTTAGTAGTCAATATGATGACAATTGGTATCTTGCTTAACATTTCAATGGCAAAACGGTCTGTGAGACACAAAAAGGGAGCGAGGATCCTCTTTGCAAAATAAATCAATCAAATTAATTATCGCTGGCGGAGGAACAGGGGGTCATCTTTTCCCTGCTTTTGCCATTGCGGATACTCTAAAAAAGCGAATTTCTAACTCCACCATACATTTCGTTGGTTCAAAGTTCGGGATTGAAGCTGATAAATTTAAAAGTAAGGAGGAATCTTTCACCCTCCTCAACATCCGGGGTTTTGTGAGAGGACTTTCAACCACAGCTTTGATAAGAAACATTCTCTTTCCTATACGATTTATGGCATCCTACATCAATACGAGAAGACTTTTACGAACTTTTTCTCCTGACATCGTCGTAGGAACGGGAGGATATGCCAGTGGGCTTCCCATTTTAGGGGCAATCCACAAGGGAATTCCAACACTCATCCATGAACAAAACTCGTTTCCAGGATTTACTACCCGATGGCTGGCAAGTCGAGTGGATAGAGTTTGTATAAGTTACCACGATACAGAACGCTATCTTAAAAAAAAAACTTCGTTTTCACGGGAAATCCTATCCGCAAGGAATTATCACTAATGAATAGATCCAAAGCTCTGTCCAAATTCCAACTCGATCCAGATAGACCCATAATTACCATCATTGGCGGAAGCCAGGGATCTCTTTTCATTAACTCGATGGTTTCAGAGTCTCTTGACTACCTTGCAGGTAAACTTAACATCCAGTTTATCTGGCAAACTGGTCCCACTCATTTTGATGACTTACAACATTTTGAATCGAAATATTCATCCATTTCCCTACATCCATTTATCGATCATATGGACTCTGGCTATGCAGCGGCAGACCTGGTAATTTCAAGGGCAGGTGCCATTGCTCTCTCTGAAATTGCCTATTGTGGCAAACCTTCCCTCCTCATTCCCTTCCCTGGAGCTGCGGCTGATCACCAAACTAAAAATGCCCGGAGCCTTGAAAAAGCTGGGGCAGCTATTGTTCTTTCTGAAAATAAATTGACCAGAGAACGCTTTATTCACGAAGTTGAACAATTATTGAGCGATAGAGAAAAACTTGTGGAAATGGAAAATGCAGCCAGATCGGTTTCGACGTTAGATGCAGCCGATACAATTGTTGATAACATTTTAGAACTGGTGTCTCAGTAATGTTTGGAAAAGTCAAAAAAGTCCACTTTGTAGGCATTGGCGGAATTGGTATGAGCGGTATTGCTGAACTTCTGATTAATCTCGGATTTAAAATCTATGGCTCTGATCTTAATCCAACGGAAATCACTAAGAAACTGGAAGCTAAAGGAGCAACAATTTATTCCAATCACTCATACGATAACGTTAAAGAGTGCGATGTTCTGGTATACTCTTCCGCTGTAACACTTGATAATCCTGAAATTCATGCCGCCAGGGATAATAATGTCCCCATTATTCGTCGAGCGGAAATGCTTGGGGAATTATTAAAATTGAAGGAAAGAAGTATAGCAGTAGCAGGAACTCATGGAAAAACAACCACCACTTCTATGATAGGAGCTCTTCTGACTGAAGCTGATATTGATCCTACCATCGTTGTTGGAGGAGTGGTAAAAAGTCTGGATATCAATGCTATTCTTGGTTCTGGAAACACCATCGTGGTAGAAGCTGATGAGTTCGATAGGAGTTTTCTTCAACTGCAACCTACCTATTCTATTATTACCACCATTGACCTGGATCACATGGAGTGTTATCAGAATAAAACAGACCTTTTTAACTCTTTTACTCAGTTTGCCAACGCAGTCCCTTTTTATGGTGCCGTGATAGCCTGTCTTGATGAACCATACATTCAGAATATTTTACCAGATATCCATCGCCCCGTTATCTCTTATGGGTTTTCAAATCAAGCCGATCTGCAAGCAAAAAGTGTTACCTTTAATGAAATGGACACCAACTTTCAAGTTCACCAGAATGGGAGTGTTCTTGGAAAGATACATCTCAATGTTCCGGGGAAGCATAACGTTTGTAATGCCCTGGCAGTAGTAGCACTTGGTCTGGAATTGAACCTTGATTTTAAAACTATCCAAACAGGATTGAATTCTTTCCAGGGGGTTCAGCGACGGCAGGAAATTAAAGGGGTTTTTAACGACCTAATGGTTATGGATGATTATGCACATCACCCTACGGAAGTGTTGGCGACCCTCGAAGCAATCAAACAAGGTTGGAATCGTAGATTGGTATCTGTATTTCAGCCACACTTATACAGTCGAACCCAAAAATTTTATGAGGAATTTGCCCGATCATTTCTTCTTTCTGATGTTCTCATCGTCACCGATATCTATCCTGCAAGAGAAGAGCCAATCGAGGGTCTGACAGGTAAAATCATTACCGATGCGGCAAAACGATTTGGACATAAAAATGTCCACTGGGTTGAAGATAAAAATGCAATTGTTGATTTACTCGAAAAAATTGCATCACCCGGTGATATCATAATTACTATGGGAGCAGGCGATATCTGGAAAATTAACAATGAATTTGTCAACTCGTTGACAGAGAAAAACATTAAAACATAAAGTGAACCTTAATCTATTAAAAACAATGGTAAGAGGAACTTTTCTGGAAAACGAGCCAATGTCCAGACATACAACATACGGAATTGGTGGCCCTGTTACGGCATTTTTATACCCTGTTGATGAAAACGATCTCGAAACAATCTTGAAATTTGCTCACTCCCAGCGATTTCCTGTCTATGTCATCGGTTCTGGCTCCAATCTCCTGGTGAGTAATCACGGTTTTGATGGTATCGTGATCAGTCTTCGCAAAACATTCAAAGAGTTAAGTATCTTAGACAGACATGTATACGCTCAAAGTGGTGTGATAATGAATAAGTTTGTTAAAGAATGTGCCAGACACAATCTTACCGGAATGGAGAATCTGATGGGCATCCCTGGAACCCTGGGAGGTGCACTTGTGATGAATGCTGGTGCATATGGCGAAGAGATATCAAATCATTTGATCCATCTTGACATTATGTCCATATCAGGTAAGAAAAAAGGAATCAGAAAAGAGGATGTCGTTTTTGATTACAGGTACTCCTCTCTCATAGATTCCAATGAGATCATTCTCTCGGCAGAATTCGAATTTAATAAGGGGGTAAAGAAAGAAATTCTGGATCGTATGTCACAAGCCATTGTTAGTCGGAAAACTTCCCAACCTATCCGGAATCGTTCCGCTGGAAGTGTTTTTAAAAATCCACCTGATACAAAACCAGCGGGATATCTTATTGATCAGGCTGGGCTAAAAGGTGTCCGTCGGGGTGATGCAGAGATTTCCGAAAAACATGCCAATTTTTTCATTAATTGTGGGAATGCTACCGCCGAAGATATGGCCCAACTTATTCGACTTGCTCGTAAAACAGTGAAAGAAAAATTTGGAGTTTATCTCAATCTGGAAATTGAAACATTGGGATTTCCAAAAAATTTCTTTGATGCATAAAAAGACTAATTATGGCGCATAAAAAACGAAAAAGACAACTTCCAGAGTGGATATTAACCACAACCAAGTGGTTGTTTGGGCTTCTCATCGTTGGAGGTTTTATATCATTGTCTGTAAGCGCATTTTTCTGGGCTCGATTTACTGATCACTACACATTAAAACAGATAAAAATCACAGGGAACAACTATCTTGAAAGGGACGAAATAGCCAAGTGGGTCCAAATTCCCCCTTACGCAAAGATTAACAGTTTAAACTTAGCAATCCTACAAACAAATCTTGAGAAACATCCCTACATTAAAGCAGCACGAATCAGTCGGGATTTCCCTTCCACCATAAAAATTGACATTTTTGAAAGAAAGCCTATCGCCTACATTGACCATACACCCTATTATCTTGTGGATGATGAGGGCATTATTCTTCCTTTAAAAGAGGACATTTTTGATTTTGATGTTCCCACATTAACGGGGTTTAATCCGGCTGACGAACTCTACCCCATTGGGAAAAAATGCCTTTCAAAGAAAGTTCAAGAAGCGGTAGAAATAATAGCTGAGATTAAGAACTTATACCCCAAACTATATGATAATCTGGCTGAATTAAAAATTAATATTGGGGATGAATATATCCTCTACTTATCAAAAAAACCGACAAAGATCTATCTGGGATCTCAAGGCGTATTGCAACAGATAAGTCTACTCAACTGTTTTGAGCAAACGATTCAAGGGCTTCGTTCCCTTTACGATTATACCTATGTTGACCTGCGATACGATAGACAGATTGTGATAAAAGAGAGAAAAAACGTTTAAGGTGCTGATATGGTACAGGAAAAAAGAATCAGTGTAGGACTGGATATTGGTACTACAAAGGTCTGCTGTATCATAGCCCAGCGTGATGAGAAGACAAACGGTATGAAGCTTGTGGGCGCAGGCCTTGTTGCTTCACGGGGAATGAAAAAGGGAATCGTTGTTAATATGGATGAGATGGTACAATCGGTAGAAAAAGCAGTGCAACTGGCTGAGAAGATGGCTAACGTTAAAGTTAAGAATTCCTTTGTCGGAATTTCTGGGGAACACATTCGAGGAATCAACACTCAAGGGGCTATCGCCATCTCTAAAAATGGTCCCCCGATAACTCAGATTAACGAAATATCCAATTCTGAAATCAACCGTGTTCTCGATATGGCAAAAGCGATTTCCCTCCCTATTGATCGAGAAATCATCCACATTTTACCTCAGGAATACGTGGTGGATGATCAAGGTGGAATAAAAGATCCAGTTGGAATGGTTGGGCGGCGATTGGAAGCGAAAGTACACCTTGTGACCGGATCTTCTTCATCAATAAAAAATATCACAAAGTGTATAGAGGAAGCAGGCATTGAAGTGATAGGATTTATTTTCAGACCCCTTGCATCAGCCTCTGCTACACTGGAACCGCACGAAAAAGAGTTAGGAATTGTACTCATCGATATTGGCGGAAGTACTACTGATATATCTGTTTTTTTCGAGGGTTCAGTGAGACACACAGCTTCTATTATTATCGGTGGTAATAATATCACAAATGACATAGCTATGATGCTTCAGATTTCCTTAGAAGAAGCCGAGGAAATCAAACTTAAGTACAGTTCAGCAAAAGCTTCTATGGCTTCAACGGATCTTGATTTTGAACTACCTCGCGGTCATGAAGAGGTCGCCAGACATGTATCCGAACATGAGGTATCTCGTTACGTAGAAGCCAGGATGTCAGAAATATTCCAACTGGTAAAAACCGAGATACTTCGGTCAGATGTCAAGAACCCCCTAACTTTTGGTGTTGTTCTCACAGGAGGTGGTGCCCTGTTACGAAATATAACAAGTCTTGCCGAGGAAATTATTGGAGGTCCTGTTAAAATAGGAATTCCGAAGGGAATTGGTGGTGTCGTGGATATAGCAGCCAGTCCCATTTATGCTGAAGCTATTGGACTGATCCAATACGACTCCATTATGGGGGAAGACTTCAACTTGGGCGATGGTGAAGACACCATTCTTAGACAGGTGTTACAACGGGTGAAGGATTGGTTTGGGGAGTTACTCTGATGGATTTATTTCGCCTGGAAAATTTGCCACTAAGACACCAAGACACGAAAAAGTGGCACTAGAAAAGGATTTAACAGATATTGGGAAAATGAATTTTATGTTGAAAAAACTCATCATCATTATAACCACAAATCCTTACTTTTTAGTCCTTTGTGTCTTCCCGCCTGACCATGCCATTCGGGCAGGTGAGTTTTGGTGGCTGGTGAATTAATAAGGTTAGTATATCCATTTTAATATCAACTGAAAATTCATTGATGTTCAACAACAATAAAAGAGAAAAAAACCATTTCAAAATAATCTTCTTTAATCAACAATAAAACAGAAAGGAGGGTCGAGCATGCTATTTGAGTTCGATAGTCTGGGAGATCAGAAAGCGAAGATAAAAGTCATAGGTGTAGGTGGTGCAGGTGGAAACGCCCTTAATCGAATGATTTCGTCAGGTCTTGAAGGAGTAGAATTTATAGCAATCAACACGGATGCTCAAGATCTTGATAACAACAAAGCTGAAACAAAAATCCAGATTGGGAAGAATTTGACGAAGGGATTAGGAGCTGGAGCCAAAACTGATTTAGGAAGAGAGGCTATTGAGTCGGAAAGGGAGGCGGTGGCAAACATTATCGAAGGTGCTGATATGGTGTTCGTTACTGCAGGAATGGGTGGTGGCACGGGAACTGGAGCTTCTCCAGTAATCAGCCAGATCGCCCGAGAATCTAATTCTCTCACAGTAGGAGTTGTTACAAAACCATTCCATTTTGAAGGACCAAAACGAATGGACAGGGCTCTTGCTGGGATTGAGGAGATGCAGAAAAGTTGCGATACTCAAATCGTCATCCCTAACCAAAAACTCCTCAACATTGTTGATAAATCTACAACAATCATCGAAGCCTTCAGTATGGCGGATGCTGTTTTGCTTCAAGCTACCAAAGGAATTTCAGACCTAATCAGTGTCCATGGACTTATCAACCTTGATTTTGCCGATGTGGATACGATAATGAGAGACATGGGGGACGCTATCATGGGCACAGGAATTGCATCTGGTGAGGAAAGAGCTGTATTAGCTGCCCAGCAAGCCATATCCAGTCCTCTGCTGGAAGAAGTTAATATTAGTGGTGCTCAGGGAGTTCTTGTTAATATCACTGGTGGAGATGATCTAACTCTGCACGAGGTTGACGAGGCTACTTCTATCATATTCGAGGAAGCTGGTCAGGATGCTAATATCATTTTCGGTGCTGTCATTGATCCTATAATAATAGATGGGGAAATCAGTATAACAGTAATTGCTACGGGATTCAACCGAAAACCAAAATATATTGATACTGAAAAATCAATTGTGACGGAAAATATTCCTCGTTTTCGAGCTGAAGCTATAGCGGTTCACAACCAGCATAATACTCCTACATTCGCGAAAAAAGTAGAAAGTGAAAGCATAGATAATTCGGAAGACGATAACAAGGTACTTCACTTCGATGATGATATGGATATTCCAGCATTTATCAGACAGAGACATCAATAGGGAACAATAACAAATATCTATTTGTTAAATCCCAAAGGTTACTATAATTTCGTAGGATTCCTGAAGTAACAACGGGTGAAAAATGCCTGAAATATTATTAAGGAGAGTGAAAAATGTTACATCAATTACCTGAACTTCCATTTGAAAAGGACGCACTTGAACCTTTTCTATCTTCAGAAACCCTTGACTATCATCATGGAAAACATCATAAAGCATACGTCGATAATCTTAACAAACTTATCGAAGGTACTGAACATGAAAATAAAACCCTGGAAGATATCATTTTAACTTCCTCAGGAGGAATTTTCAATAACAGTGCTCAACACTGGAACCACTCCTTCTACTGGAATTGTTTGAGTCCAAATGGAGGTAGCAAACCTTCAAGTGAACTGATATCTATTCTGAAATCTACTTTCGGTTCCTTTGATGAATTTAAAAACCAATTCTCTCAAACAGCCATCACCACATTTGGTTCTGGTTGGGCGTGGTTGGTACAAAACGAAGATAAATCCTTGGAAATTGTGAGCACCAGTAACGCCGGAACTCCTATGACCTCCGGAAAAACAGCACTGTTCACATGTGATGTCTGGGAACATGCTTACTACATTGATTACCGGAATGCTCGACCGAAATATATTGAAGCATTCTGGAACATTGTCAATTGGAATTTCATAGTTAATAATCTTCAAGTATAAGTCAGATTTTCACAAACGCAAAAAACCCCAACAATGGGGTTTTTTTCTCATATATACAAGATGAATCAATCCGTAGGAAGATGAATTTCGAATGTAGTACCTTCTCCTATTTCAGAAGCAGTAATTTTTATCTTACCATTATGAAATTCCTCGATGATGCGTTTTGTCAAGCTTAACCCCAATCCCCACCCCCGTTTTTTTGTGCTGTAACCTGGACGAAAAACATTTTTCATATCGCTTTTAGGAATCCCTCTTCCAGTATCGGTTATGTTAAGGATCACTTCCCGATTATCATAATGGACCGATAGAGAAATTTTACCTGTATTACCTTCAATCGAATCCACAGCATTTTTAACAACATTTTCGATAGCCCATGATAGGATAGTATAATTACCCAGTACAAAAACATCTTTTTCTTCTTGAAACTCCAGTGAAATTGCTCTTCCTGTTTTTGGTAAACGATGTTCGAAATAACCAAGGACGGAATGGATAAGTTCGTTTAAATTTATCTTTTCCAACCTTGGAGGAGATCCCATTTTTGAAAACCTGTCACTAATCTGTTGTAATCGCCCCATATCTTTCTCTATTTCTGGTACAATCTCTTTCGATTTATCTGGATATTCCCTCATTCGATCAAGCCATCCCATTAACGAAGATACAGGCGTCCCTAACTGGTGAGCTGTCTCTCTTGCCAGACCAAACCATATATTCCGTTTCTCATTATTCCGAATGACCTGAAATCCAACAAATCCTAAAAATATAAACAATGCCACCGCACCGATCTCAATATAAGGCAACCATTGGAGTTGTCGAATTAACTTTGAATCACCATAGTGAAAATATCCCAATACCAGCTCCTCGACCTGCCTTGTATCACGTTTTAAAGAATACACAAGAGGTATTGGAGAATTCTGGTTATCCATTTGTACCATATATTTTTGTACAACCTCAATGTCCAATGTTTCATCTCCAGGTAGATTCCTCCAGTTGATAGGGATGTTATCCTCACCAGAATAGATGACTGGAAATTTGACTTTCTGGATAATCTCACGAAAAATGAAATCTAGTTCGGTATCCTCAGATTCTGTAACCCCTTTAACCATAAGTTGAGCATACAGAGACACAACTTCTCTGCTTTCTTCCCTTAGATCATCAATTATTGATTGAGTATAAAATAATAAACTACCAACAAGAAGGATACCTCCCAGAAAGAGAGCTGCTTTGATATTCCCAGCTTGTTGGTAAATTTTCATTTTTCCACTATAATTTTCATTAGGAAAATGATTTTTAGGAATATAAGGAACGATTAAATAATATAGTTGCGTTCTTTAAGGTAATCTATAATTATTTCAACTTCTTCTTCCAGAGTCATTTTGTCTGTATGAACTACAATTTCAGGATTTTTCGGTATCTCATATGGATCATCAACCCCCGTAAAACCTTTAATCTCACCGGATCTTGCTTTGGCGTATAAACCTTTGACATCCCTCTTTTCACATTCTTTTAATGGACACTCTACGAAAACTTCAATAAATCTACCGATTTTATCCCTCGCGTACTGCCTTTCTTCCCAGTAAGGAGAAATAAAGGCACAGGGAGTAATAATCCCCTGATTCACCAGTAAATGGGCAACAAATGATACTCGCTGGATATTTTTATCCCGATCTTCTTTACTAAACCCAAGGTCTGCTGTCAAATCCTGTCTAACAATATCACCATCAAGTCTTTGAACTCGATAGCCCATTTCAATAAGCCTTTTTTCCAAAAAGATTGATATAGTTGTTTTACCTGCGCCGGATAAACCCGTCATCCAGATACCAACTCCTTTTAAATTGTTATCACCAGGTTTTAATGGATTACTTTTTTTCATTGCTGTAGTGCCTCCTTAATATCTCCTCAACTTCTGGACGAGTAAACTCTTCCGGTAATCGTCCTCCACTTTTCAAAATCTCACGTACTTTTGAACCACTTAAAAATATCTTCTCATGATCCATAGCTCTTGATGTCTTTGTTGTTGCCATCAAATCTGTTCGTTTACAATAAAACGCATGCTCGAAAAAGAGCGGCTCAATACCGAGTTCATCACGGGTAAAATTCTCAAAAATCTTCTGAGCATCATAGGTACCATAATAGTTACCAATTCCCGCATGATCACGACCAACTATGAAGTGTGTACATCCGTAATTCTTCCTTGTGATAGCGTGGAATATCGCTTCTCTCGGACCAGCATAGCGCATCGCTGCAGGATAAACAGCAAGAACAGTGTGTCTGTGCGGGAAATAATTATCAAGAATTGCTCTATAACATTCCATTCGGACAGATGCTGGAATATCATCTGACTTTGTCTCACCCACCAGAGGATGAATTAATAACCCATCCACGATTTCCATAGCACATTTTGTGATATATTCATGAGCCCTGTGAATGGGATTTCGGGTTTGGAATCCAACAATCTGTTGCCACCCCTTTTCTTGAAAGACATTCCTCAGCTCAACAGGTGCTAAACGATATTCCTGAAACATATCATATACAGGAAGTGAATACGCTTCCACCTCCCCCGCTATCAGATATTCCCCCTGCATTTGCAAAGCAGCTACTCCCGGATGTTTATCATCGGTGGTTAGATACACTTTTTCCGCTTCAAGATGTTTATCATAGGTGTAAATATCAGATATAAAAATCTTTCCCAGAATTTTACCTGTGCTATTTTTTAAATTTATTTCATCTGCCATTTTCAAATCAGCATACTGATCCGAAGTGATTGGAAGCGTGATAGGAATACTCCATACCAATCCGTTAGAGAGACGCATATTACTTATGGTAGAGAGATAATCATCCTTCGCCATAAAACCGGTTAAAGGACTTAGAGCGCCTGTCGACAGCATTTCAAAGTCTGCCAGTCCACGTTCTGTTAAAATTAGTGATGGTTTTTCGCGTAAATCCTCGACCGGTGCGGTTGTCTTTAAGTTAACAAGATTTCCACCATATGGTTCAATCATTTATTAAATTCTCCTGAATCGAATTATTAGTAAATTATACGGTCGGCAAAATTACAAAAAATATAATTGATCTCAATGCAGTAATTATTCTGAAGTCCCCTAAAATAACACGTGTAGTCTAAAAGTAATTGGCGATATATAGGGGCAATGTGGATTGTTGAACACAGAGTACACAGAGAACCACAGAGACATTACTGATAAGTTTATCATTCCCATCAATCCAGCACATGACAGGACCTGTTCGGCCCTTGACGAATCAGTAGTACGTCTGTCCGGCACCTGACTGGCCTTTGTGAAACTCAGCGCTACACTGTGGTGCTCTGTGTCCATTTTTCGATTTATGGTTAACTTTATTTATAATTTAACTTCAGGGGAATTCGTGCAATTCGTGGACAATAATTCAGGTTAATGGCTACGTCTTTTTTTAATTATCCCATAAGAAATAAAACATGTCGAAATAAAAAATGATATAAGGGAAACTTTTATTCCGGTATGAAATGATGATTTATCGTAGCTGAATTCTACTTTATGTTCCCCAGCTGGAACAATAACACCCCGAATTACTCCATTTGTTTTAATCATCTCCGCAGGCTCTCCATCAATACTTGCCTTCCACCTGAGGGGGAAATAAACTTCGCTAACGACTAAAAATCCAGGCATATCTGAAGATGTTTCGATAGATAATTGGTGAATGTTATTTTTTATCATTTCCACACTTCTTCTCCCTAAATCGTCAGGAACATCCATCGATTCGGTCACATACGCTATCGAAGCCGGGTCAAAGGAAGGATCAGAAATAGCTTTCCAAAGATCACCCTGGTCAGCTAAATGGTTAACATCTTGAACAAACCACGCTCTCGGAAGATTTTTCCTAAGTTTGTAAATAGATACATTCATATTACCCCGTCCAGTTAGCAATTTGTCCTGATAAACGAAAGCTAAGTCTGGATGTTTGATTTCTTGAGGGCTCACCAAAAATTTCACGTTTAACATCCTCATCAGAGGTATGGTCGAAGCATTACGAGTCTTCTCGAGAAACTGATTATAAACTTTCAATTTCGCCGGGTGATACCCTCCCACTGATTCAATCCCGAATGCTTTAAACCGAGCTTCATTAAACAGTTGACCCACAGGATAAATCCTGAATTGACCCTCCTTATCCTCCTGTAAAAATTTGATGACCTTATCTGGTTGTAAGTACCGCTGAATAGCTCTGGAGCTGATGAGTTGTGAAGCCCGACCGGATTTGCGAGACGGATTAATAATTTTCTGATCTACAATCCCAATATCAATAATAGCTATGGCAACGATTCCAATCAGAAATAGATTACGACTGATCATTTGTTTAATCCAAAGCCAGATCACTGTCAGGAATGCAGCGACAAACAAAATCATAATCCATGCATCTTCGTACCAGAGATCCCACCGCAGAGCATTGATGGCTCGAATCATTCTAGGATCCTCCGTTCTGGGAGCAGTAAAACCAGAACTCACAATTGATTTTAAGAACGATTCCCCAGTGACCATCATTAGCACAAAAAAACCTGATACGGCTGCTAGTATCCATATCCATCTTGGAACACCCTTTTTTCCAAGCGTTAATAAACTATCTAATCCGAATCCTGCTAAAATCGCTACGTTGAACTGAAGGAGAATCAGAATCATAGTCGGAACACGAAATTTGCTGAAAAATGGGAACACATTGTAAAAAAAGTCAAAGACCAAACTGAAGTGCTTTCCAAATGAAATTAAAAGAGCTAAAATGGAGGTCACTAAGAAAAACCACGAGATTCGCTCCCATCGGCGAACTAATCCAATAATGGCAAGCAGTAAAATAATAACACCCATATAATTTGGAAAATCGGTAAAAGGCATATGTCCCCAGTACGTTTGTCCCCCGAAACCGAAGGCAGATGGAATTAAAAATGTAAGCATCTCTTTTGGATGAAAAGACCAGTTTGTGGCATAGCCATAATCAGCACCCCCTCCTACTCCTGCTCCCCTAACAGAATATGGTGCATATTCCATTGACGGTAAATATACCAACATCGCCATCCCTGATGCTAATACTACAGCACCTAAAAATAATGCCGTTCCTTTAAAAGCAGATTGAAGCTCTTTTGTATCGGTAATAGCGACTATAATCTGGTATAAAACATAAGCTCCTATGAACATCAATGTGTAATAAACAATCTGGGCATGTCCCCGTTGAAGCTGAAATCCCAGCAGTATTGCCAGAAAACCCATATCTATTATTCGATGTTTTTCAAACAATTTCAGAGTTAGCAAGAAAATCCACGGAAGGTAAGACGCGGTCATCATCTTACTGCCATGACCAAATACGATCATTCTTAAAATAAAAGGAGTGATCATAAATCCAGCCCCTACTAAAAATGCAGAAATTGTTGACAGGTTAAATTTCCTGCCGGCTAAATATCCCCCCACACCACAAAATATTAAATGGATTAGCTGGATGAATAGTCCAGGAATAAACAGTAATTTGAAAATATAATACGGAAAGTAAAGCTTACTTATATTCGTAAATGCTTCCGCTGTTGGCATACCACTGAAAATCCACGGCTGCCATAAAAGAAAATCACCTGTCTCCCCAGCTTTTTTATTCAGAATAAGTGATGCAGCTTTCGGATTCAGTGAATCAGGAGAACCAAACATTTTCCCCTGAAAAATAACGGGATTAAACAGTATACAAATTAACAGGATAAAACCCAGAACAACAAAAAAATCAGTATTTCGCAGGTCAATGAATTTTTTCATATAACGATTATTTCTTTTTTGAAAAATTAGTAATCATTAACAAAGCAGACCAGACCTCTCTGTCATCAGAATCTAATTTTAACAACCATAGAATTCCAAAAAAAATCAAGAAGGTAACTACAGTTGAGATCAACAATGTTATTAATGTATGATAAGGCATTAGATACGGTTTCATTAAAAACAGTAAACCATACGTAATACAACCAGACATGACTGGTTTCAATAATTTCCAGCTGATTGGTTGTAACTTGATCAGAAACCACACCTCAACAGAACGTATAATTCCAAGAGTGGATAATGAAACTAATGTTGCCCAGGCAGCTCCTATAATCCCATACTTTGGAATCCACAATATATTTAAAATAACATTGATTACTACTACAATCGAAGAATTTATCAAATTGACTTTAGGATGACCCGTCATTGTCAAGGCTGGTCCACCAGCACCAATAAAGGACTGTATAAAAGTCGCAAGAGTTAATACAATCAGAACATTTGCTGCCTGAACATACTCCCCACCGAATAACAGCATCACTTTTTTGGAGAATAAAATAAATATAATAGTAAATGGCACAGCTAAGGTCAGAATCCATCTGACAACTAATTTGAATAAATGACTCATCTCGTCTCGTTTCTCTTGAGCAAAAAGTTCAGACAACATAGGCGAGAAAATACTCATAAATGCCAGAAGAATTGCTCGTAGTAAGCCAGCTGAACGGGCTGCTGGATAATAGAGTCCGACTGTCTCCGCATCGGTGAAATAGCCAAGCATTGTGACATCCATCCAGTGCATAAATGTACCAATAATTGTCACAAACATCAGCGGGTACGAAAACCGGATTATTTCTGAATTGAAGTCTGCTGGAAAAACCTGGGATAAACTTATGCCAGTAAGTTTCTTCAAAAAGAATAACATAATGATAAAACTCACTATCGCTGAGATCAGTAAAGGTAAAATAATCGCCATTTCCGATGAGATTAAAAAATAAGCCGTAATCATAGTAAGTAATAGAACAGTAGGTGCTAACATGTTAGTAACAAAAACCTTGTACTTTAGTAGTTTAAATCCCTGTGTGGCAAAAGCAGCTATCATAGTAACTACGGTGAAAGGTAATGAAATAGCATTCACAATAATGACAGTTTTTAAAAGTGAGGAACTTTGAAAAATAGTTGATACCAGCCATCCTGATAATAACATCTGTACAGCCATAACAATAAATGCAAAAATCGATCCTATCTTTAAAGTTGATTGGATGTTCTTTTTGATAGAATCTTCTTTCCCGGGTTCTTTCTTCATACTCACAAAGCGAAGAATACCTCTTTCCATCCCAGCTTTCCCAAAAACTTCCGCAAACCGTGTTACTGCATTAGCCAGCGAATAAATACCAAGATATTCTAAACCCACCCAACGAGCTAACAGGGCAGTAAATATGTAACGGACAGTATTTCCAAACCCCATTCCCACAATCGAAATGGTGGCTTCTTTGGCGATTTTTCGAGCTGGAGATTTTTTAGACAAAATTATGGTACTTTGTGTGGTTGATTATTATTCATTCCACAAGGCAAATTATTCAGGTCGAAATATCGGATAAATTGTTTCACCATACGGTCCTACTCCAACACGCAGGAAATCTTTATAGATTTCAGGTGTGATCATTCCGCCCTTCTGTTGAGCCATTTTTAGATCCCCGAAATAATTGGAGCTGTAAGATTCAATGGATTGCGGATCTCTTACCACTCTCACACCTCGAATTCCCGCAATAGTAGCAGCAATCATATCAGTATCAGAATCTCCATAATAGAGATTAAGTTTTAATTTTTCCATTATTTTATGTTTTGTCGTAAAGCGCTTACTTGATATGGGATCCTTCATTTTGGGAGAGAAAAAAAGTTCAATATCTTTTCTTATTAAAAACCCCAATGAATCACTTATAAAATCAGCAAGGAATTGACCATTTTCCCCGGGACGTGATGTAACAAAATAAATCTCATGCCCTTGATTCCGTAAAAAGTATATGAGTTGTTTTATAGGTTTAATAATTGTGGAATAGTCCCTGTCATGTTGATTTACCCATCCAAAATCTGTTCGTCCATCATTATCTACGGCTTTTTCATGTTCAAAAGTAAACTTGGAAAATACAATAGTATCATCAACATCAAATCCTACTCTCATTTTCCCCAACTCAAGTTGTGAGAAATTAGATTTCTGCTCACATCCCCAGAAAAATAATATAACAACAATAATAATCAACCTGATTTTCACTTATCCCTCCCTTAGTCTTTTTTAAATGGTGATTTTAGATAAATCTCTGCTTCCCGGACAGCAGATGTATAATTATCTAACTTTATCGCTTCATGATAATCCGTCATAGCTAACCTTCTCTCCCCCGTTAAGTCATATAATTTACCCCTGAGTACATAGGCAAAGGCAAGGTTGGTATCAAACTCGGTATTTTGTTCTTTGATGGATACATCTACTAACTTCATCGCCTTATTATAATCACCCTTATAAAATTGTAACAACGCCTTCTGATAAATATGAGAAGGTTTCCAACCCCTCTTTGAATTGGGGGGAAGATGTTCTAACATACTATCCAAAACTGCCAGATTCTGTTCTGCCCTGTCTAATTTATTTAATCGAATTAAACTCTCGGTATATAAATGTTGATAATAAAAACTTCCTGGAAAGTGGTCTCGCAATTTCGTCACAACCTGTAATGATGAATTATAATCCTCATCAATCCATAGATAAATAAACGCAAGAATCGTTTCAGCTTCAATCCAGGAATACTCCCCGGTTCTGGCGGCCGTTTTGATCTGATTAATCCCCAATTCCCGATCACCTTCAACTCCTAATAACCCTGCAACAAATTGAATTATTTTAGAGCTGGATCCCACATAAAAATTAAGAATTCCTAAAGGAAGGTATGCATCTCCAAGATCCGGATTTGTTTTGTGAATCTCTTTTACGATTCTGTATCCTGTATATCCCTCATACAAAACGCCAAACCACTCCTTTTTCCCGAGATGAATTCGTGCCTTTAATCCGTGAGCTGAACCCAGAAAAAGTCCGTATTGTGGATTGTCAGGAAACTGTTTGGTTAACTCCTCATAGATGGGAATAATTTCCATCAAATGATTCTTCAAAATTGAATAACTTTTTTCATGTCCCTCGTAAGCGATTGTTCTCAACCATTCAGATGTACCCCATACAAAATGAACTGCGGGATGATTTGGGTATGCTCCTTTTGCTTTCGAAAGAATCTCTACGGACTTCACAAATTCATAGTTATAAAATGCGTTTATTCCATCCCATACAATGTTTTTTCCTAGTATTGAATCCTGAGAGTTGCTGATGTTTTGATTAACTGCTCCATAAAGATTAATTGTGCTTAAAGCTATACTTAAGATAAATATATTAATCAACTTTATTATCACAGATAGGGATATTATTAGTCTAACCTGTTCATCAACTTTTTGATTGTTGATAATACAATAATGGTATTTGAGTATGTTACTGTCAATAAAACGTAAATATGTAAAACGTAAACAAGAACTATTACATAAGCCTCGGCGTAGCCTACAGCGAGCCTTACGTTTTAAATAATTATTTCGCTTTATGATTTCCCTCCCTATCCATTATTATTCTGGAAGTTAGGACGGTTTGTACTCCTCTAGTGAATTCCCCAGGTTAGATTAATATCTAAGTTTGAAAAGTATAGATTACTCCGATTGTCTCCTGGCAATAATTAACCATCCCTTGGCGCTGTTATTATCAGGTTGAAGCGCAAGACTTCTTTTCCATGCGGATATAGCCATATCTTTCTCCCCCATTTCCCAGTAGGTAATCCCAAGACCATTATAATTTTCAGAATTCTCGGGGACAATTTCAACAGCTTCCTGATAGGCATCCAATGCTTCAAAGTAAAGACCTTGCGTTCTATAGAATTTACCCGCATTTATAAGAGCCTCTGCCAACCACTCCCATGAACGCGGGTTCACAGAGAGTGCGGAGGTAAGGTATTTACGACTTAGATCAGCATAACCGATTCTATTGTAATCGATACTCACAATATAATATGCTTGAGGGAGTAACTGTTTAACCTGAAGATGATTGGGTGCATAATGGAGTAGATCTTCCCAGGCAGAGATTGCTTTTAACCATTCAAAGGCGTAGAAATAACTCAGACCGTGCTTATAACCGATATCTATGTCGTAAGGTTTCAATGATAACACCTTTGCGTAAGTAACAGAAGCATATAGATAATTTCCTTGATTAAAGTATAAATCCCCCAGAGCAACTAAAGGATCAACCTCTCTTCGGGTAAGATTTATACTCTCTATGTACAATTTTTTTGCTTTTTTAGTGTTACCCATTATTTCGTAGGCTTTACCCTCAAGGTATGAAAAAACATAATTATTAGGGTATCTTTGTTTACCTTCATCACACAGAGTGAGAACTTCTTTATAAGTGCCAGCATCCAAATTCCTGCGAATTCTGTTAATCGCAACTTTCATTGAATCTATTTGGGTAAACATCGATAAATCAGAGATGGTGGCTGGGTGATTTGGATCAAACTCTAACGCTTCATTATAATACAGGTTAGCCTTACTACGCTGTCCACTTCTTGAATAAAGTGAGCCCAAATAATAGTGATAATCAGCTTTTGAGGGATCTTCCGAGATCATTCTTAAATATACGTCTCTTGCCAGGGAAATAGCCCCCTTTCGCTCATATTCCAGAGCAAGTTCTCGCAGGGAAGCTAAATCTTCCGGCTGCTTCTGAATCTTTTCTTCAGTTACCTTAATTCTATATGGTTTATATTTTTTTGACTTATCTTTTTTTAAGGGTTCTAACCTCGAGATTACTTCTCCCAACCGATCCATTACTACATCCAAATCCTTTTGTACAAGAGATATCTCATCGGACAGTTCAGAAACACTTCTCATAGGTACTGAAAGTTGTTCAGGAATTTGTGGCTTTGATATGATTTTTTTCTCTTGAGGTTTTTGTTTCGGTGTTTTGTCTACAATAGTTTGAACCTTACTAATAATTCCCTTCAGCTTTTTGGTGGG
>CAZVFT010000018.1:0-29217 GCA_964626495.1 uncultured bacterium | reverse complement strand
CTGTCCGCCTACCGGCGGGAGAGGTGTGTCCGTCATCCACCGGACGGGGTGTGTTAGGTAGCACTCTCACCCCGTCTGGAGCCGGTCAGGCTGATTTTTCTAATTCCGCAGATTCCACTGATTCTTATTCTGCGAACCTACATGTACAAACTCATCCCTTAATCCCCTCTCCCCAAAAGGTCGGGATCTTAGGACTTAGTAAGAGAGGGGTCCACACAAGTAAAAGAGTTTATCACAATACCGATGATAGGGGTGAGTTCACAAAAAAAGCCCCCGGCTTTCGACGGAGGCTTTTTTATAACCTTATAGGATATTCTGAATTAGAATCGGACTGTCAAACCAGCATTAAATGACCGTGGCAGACCCATGTAAACTTCGGCGTCATCAGCATCGTGGTCATTATCCCAACTGTTGTATGCACTGTTATCAGTAGCATCCTGTATGAATGTCTCATCAAGCAGGTTGAATATATGAACGAAAGCCTGTAGTTTCACTCCAGCGAGCTGAATGGGTAGATCATAGTAAGCATGAAGATCAATCTTCATGTATCCCGGTGCCTCCCAACTCTGTGTCCGATCAGCAGCTTCTAACTCATCTTCACTTATTTCACCATCTTCGTCAGTATCTTCAACTTCACGACTAATAGGATCCCAGTCTCCCCAGTGGCGATCATAATAGTTCACCACTGCCTGAATGGTCGCACCCTTGATGGGGAAACAAGATGCGCCAAGAGCTACGATTGTCTGGGGCATGTCACCAACCTTCAGATCCTTGACGGAATATACATAATCATAGCTTAGACCGGTGGCATACTCCTTATAGGTTCCAGTGGCATCATCAACGAAATTCCACATTCCATAGGAAAGGGCTCCATCCAGCCGGAACATGGCCATGGGTTGATAAGCCAGTTCCGCTTCTATACCCATATGATCCTGGTCAAGATTCGTCAAGAAGATGATATCTGTGTCCCCACTGGTACCAGCACCCGCCTGCACATTCCTTGTCATGGAACGATCTCTCCACATAGTGTAGTAGAAATTGAACTTTCCAGTAAACATTCCACCGAGAGGACGGAAGTTAATTCCGCCTTCTGCGCTGATGAAAAGTTCATTCTTCGGATCAGTGGACAATGCCATGTTGTAATCATCAATGACCTGGTCAAAGATGGGAACCTTCTGTACATAACCAAAGTTGGCGAAAAGATCCAATCCATCCATCAAATGGTAGAGTCCGCCACCCTTCACCTGCATACTTGTAATCCAGTCTGCATCTATCACTGCTTCACCATCATCGGTTGAGTCAATGTATGCAAACTCATAGTTTGAAGCTTTTTTAAAGTGGTTGGTGTGATGGTACTTCGCCATAGAGTAACCTGCCATCCCGTATGCCGAGAAGAGATCTGCGGTGTACTCACCCTGACCGAAGAAACCCAGCCAGTCGACCGTGTTGGTGAAATGGTAGTCAATGATGTCACCAAGCACAACATTTACTCCCTCTTCTGGATCAAACTCGTTATTAGTATGGACATAGTATTCACCACCGAGAAGATCACGAACCTCGCGAGCATGTTCGATTTCTGCGGTTCTGACATCAAGTCCAAACTGCAATTTGAGAGCATCGCTCATATCGTAGTTCAGTTTGGAAACGGCACCAAGAGTCCACTGACGGTTGATACTGTTTCTTAAGATACCAATAGATTCCTTGTCACCTCTGACAAATGTCGTTTTATAGACATAAACAGTATCAGCAGGTGCTGAATTTATTGCATAGGTGGCATCCCAGTCTCTTACCCACGGAGAAGGTCCGTAATAGTATTTAAACCAGTTATCTTCAGAGGTTGCTGCCTGGTCGTTTTTGCCAGTAGCATCAGCCGTTACTATGGTACCATAAGTTCCCGTTCCGCCACCGGATCCACCAGAGAAGTAGAATACTGATGATAGTCTCATCTGATCATTGATATTCCAGAACCAGTTTAGGTTTACCTGAGGTTTATGGAAGTAGTTCTCCCTTTCATTAAGGTAATCCGTTGCGTAACGATCAACCAATCCCGGGCTGAAAAAGCCACCTTTACCGTACATATACCAGTATTGCTTCCCTTTATAATCCGACGTAATGGGGGACCAGTTCTGGTTGAAGGTGTGATCCTGTCCAATATATTCACCATCGTCCTCGTCAATAGAGACTAGGGCAGAGTCATCGTATGTCTCTAAATCCTTAGCATAATCCTCATCATAGGTTCCAATGTTCTGCTTATATCGATTCTGACCGTGACGCTGAGGCGCACCAACCGCATATAACTCGAAACGGTGGACATCACTCAATACATAGCTAGCGCCAAAGTAATAAGCCCAGGCATCAGTCCAACACTTATCAATGATACCATCACCTGTCTTGCGGACTATTGTACCACTAAGAGCAAGTTTATCACCAATAAGACCAGAGTGATAGTTAATCGTGGTCTTTAAGAACATACCTGCTCCATACTCCTGTTTGAAAAGACCTCCACGTTTATGGGATAAAGGATCAGTAATTAGGTTCATGGTACCACCGATAGAAGGGGTTGCCAGATTCACTGCGCTGAGACCGCGCTGTAGCTGGATTGAAGATGTGGCATCTGCAATACCATCCCAGTTGGACCAGTAGACCCATGCATTTTCCATATCGTTCACCGGCACACCGTTGATCATGACAGCCACATTCCGCTGGTTAAATCCACGGACATTCACTCTTGCATCACCGGCACCACCACCCTGCATGGTTGCGTACACACTGGGAGTGGTATTCAGAATCATAGGAACATCCTGAGATCCCAGGCGGAGTTCGATGTCTTCTTTATTCACATTCGTGAAAGCAACAGGTGTATTTCTTGTAGCTCGAGAAGCCAACACCTCCAGAGCAGACAATTCAATTGCTCCTGTTGTTAGTGAGAAGTTGACTGTGACAGTACCACTTGTGGGTACAACCACTGTCTTACTGCCATCCTCATATCCGATGACAGATGCTGTTAGTGTATATGTCCCTGCAGGTACGTTACTGATGATGTATGCGCCATTCAGATCTGCTGCTGCTCCCATATCGGTACCTTCAACAACAACGTTCGCTCCTGCCAGAGCTTCTCCTGCCTCAGTCGCTACCGTCCCCTGGATGGCACCTTGAGCCATCAAAGCAATCGGTAAACAAAACAGGATAAACAGCGGGACATATGTGCGTATTTTTTTCATACGTTATTCCCTCCTGATTTTATCAAGTTGATTATGTAAGTGTGAATTAACTTTGGAAGTTATCCAGAGTCCCAGAAAAACTCTTAGATTTAATTGGATATTGATTTTGCACCCTGCCAAATATCTATTCTAAAAATTGAGGATACTTTTAATGAATTGCAAATAATTTTTTCAATTTTTTGTGAGGATATATTTTAGGAAGAATTGATTATTTTCAACACAATTTTTTCTGCCGTAATGGGCATGGATCGAATCCGGATTCCAAGAGCGTTTTCAACTGCGTTTGCTACAATGGGTGCGGCGGGAATCATGGTATGTTCGCCCACTCCTCTTGCTCCAAATGGTCCATCGGGTTGTGGCACCTCAACGATAATGGGTACGATCTCATCCGGAATATCCTTTGATGTAGGAATCTTATAATCGGTAAAATTTGGGTTCAGCAGTTTTCCTTTATCATCAAATCGCATATCTTCGTATAAAACTGTCCCAAGTCCCTGAAGCAATCCACCCACAACCTGTCCTTTGACTAGATCTGGATTCAATGCCTTTCCCACATCTACTGCCAGAACTACTTTCGGAACCCTGACTTTTCCTGTCTCTTTGTCAATCTCAAGGGTAATGGCACTTGCGCCAACGGTGTAATGAACGTTCAGTTTCCCACCCTGACTTGTCTCTGGATCACTCAAAGCAGAGGCAAATTCGGGCATAAACATTCCTCTACCCACTATAGGACCTCCTCGAAAAGTTCCATCCTCCTTCCCAATTCCGGATATTACAAAATCCCTCAGAGGAAGTGAAAAAGCTTTATCTCTCTTCGACTTCACCTGTTCATCTTCAAGATAAAGAACATCTCTTTCTTTCCCAAGTGCCCGTTCAATAAGATCAAATATCTGTTCTCTTGCATCCATTGCAGCCATTTTAACAGCATTCCCGCAGCCCCACGTTACATGAGATGCTACCGTCTGCCATTCGTAGGGATTTCTGTCTGTATCGGGAGTTTCTATCCTGATTTTTTCAATGGGTACGGAAAGAACCTCCGCAGCAATCTGAGCCATAACTGTCTGATATCCCTGACCAATTTCCATCCCCGATACGAGGATATTCAAACTACCATCCTCATTGAACTTTACAAAAGCTGTGGATGAAGCATTTGGCGGCATGGCAGGCGCTTTCCAGAAAAGTGCAAAACCTTTGCCAATTACTTTATTGGAATCTTGAGATTGTTCTTTCTTCCCCCATTCAATTTCCTCAGCAGTCTTATCAATTGCCTGAAGCAAACCGTTGGGATTCATGGGTGCTCCATAAGCCAAAGAGTCCCCTTCCCTGATGGCGTTTTTTCTTCTGAACTCGACAGGATCCATTCCAATCTTTTTGGCAGTCTCATTGATGTGCGATTCAAGCCCAAAAAGAAATTCAGAGTACCCAAACCCACGATAAGGTCCACCGGGAGGGAGGTTTGTATACACACAGTATGAATCAATTTTGACATTTGGGATCCTATACGGTCCTGTAGCAGAAAGTCCTGCAGCATTTACAACATTAGCTCCATATTCAACATAGGCGCCCGCATCCCACTGCAGTGTATAATCGAGGGCGGTAATTGTCCCATCTTTTTTTACTCCAAGTTTAATTCGAGCAATCAGTCCCTGTCTTTGATATGTATTGTAAAACTCCTGTGCTCGTGACCAGAGAATCTTCACAGGATTTCCCTGGACTGCCGTTGCCAGAGCTGCTGCCAGAATTTCCATGGATACTCCTGCTTTTCCCCCAAAACCACCCCCCACAAAGGTAGAAATAACCCGGATATCACGATGGGATAATTCAAGCGGTGCCAGGGCTTCTGAAAAAAGGTGTCTCTGCGTATTTGGCGATTGCGAAGCGGTCCAGAGTGTCAGTCTTCCCGAGTGGTCATACAGTCCTACAGCTCCGTGAGGTTCAATGGCACAATGAGCGTATCGGGGAACAGTGTAGATATCTTCAAGAACAAAATCTGCTTCCTTAAAAGCTTTTTCGGAATCTCCTTTTCTTACTTTTCTCAAGTGTGCAATATTGGTATCATTCTTAGGAAAGAACCATGGAACATGCCAGTAATCGCTCAACTCAGGATGGATGATAACCGGATCATCTGACATAGCATCTTCTACATTTAAAACAGGGGTTAATTCAGTATAATCCACCCGAATAAGTTTCGCTGACCTTTTAGCACTTTTGGGATCTCGAGCAATAACCGCAGCTACTTGTTCTCCGACAAATCTCACGCGATTTTGTGCGAATATGTACCTGTCGTGCATATACAAACCAAATCGATAGGGAAAATCCTTACCAGTGACAATCTTTACCACTCCGGAGATTTTTTCTGCTTCGGAAATATCAATCCTGTTTATGAGTGCATGGGCAAAAGGACTCTCCACAATCTCAGCAAATAAAAGATTTGTTCCAAAATTGATATCATCGACAAACTGTGCTGTCCCTGAGATTTTTTCCTTTCCATCAACCCTTACGGATGATTTGCCAATATATTTTAACTCACTCATATTAACCTATTATTGTTCTGTGATTTTTGTGCCATTTTGTGGCGAATAATCCATAACTGCATTAATGATTGGAGTATAACCTGTGCACCTGCATAGATTCCCAGACAATGCCTCCATGATTTCTTCTCTGGAAGGGCTGGGATTTTTCTCAAGCAACTCATTTGTTGAAATCACCATACCCGGTGTACAAAATCCACACTGAAAGGAATTATGATCTAAAAATACTTTTTGAAGAGTGGTCAATTCTCCCTTCATCAATCCTTCCAGAGTGAGCACATTCTGATTGTCAATCTCAATTGCAAGGACAAGACAGCTTCTAACTGTTTTTCCATCAATCAATACTGTGCACGTTCCACAATCACCTCGGTTACATCCACATTTGGGACTTTTTATTCCAAGTCTGTCTCTTAGTACGTCAAGCAGAATCTCACTCGGTTTCACTTCAAGACTTCTCTTCTCTCCGTTTAAAGTAAATATGATTGTCTGTTTCATAATTTGTACCCCAGTACCAAAACTAAATAACATTTGTACCGTATTGGGGACCTTCTCCTTTGAGTCTGTTCACCGCAGCTCTGATTCCCCTTTCGAACATTACTTTACACATGTGCATTCTATATTCTTTTGAAGCTCGGATATCGGTGATGGGTGAAATTTCTTCAGGGATAATATTTATCGCTTTTTCTACTAAAGAATCGTTCAACACCTTACCATTCAGCAAATCTTCGATTCTTCTTGCTCTAACAGGTACGGGTGCAACAGCACCAAAGGCTACCCGGTAGTTATTATCAGAAAAGGCGATTACAGCAACGCTTGCCTGAGCAAGGTCTTCTCCCGAATATCTACCAAGCTTCACAAAACACCCACTGTGTTTTTTACCTGGATAAGGAATAGATATATGCGTTACAAACTCTCCCCTGTTTATTGCTGTCTCTCTCGGTGCCTGAAACCAATCGGATATTGGAATTTTTCTCTCTCCGTTAAGACTTCTCACAATCACCTCAGCATCATAAACACACAACGGAGGACCGCCATCCATACTGGGAACAGCGGAACAGATATTCCCGACAAAAGTCGCTCTGTTTCTGATGCCAACTGATCCTACGGTTTTGGATGATTCCATTATCAGCGGGAATTTTTCATTAATAAGTTCAGATTCTACTAGTTCAGAAAAAGTAACGAGAGCCCCGATAAAAAGGTTGTTATTCTTAAACTCTATCTTTTCTAATTCTTGAAGTCCTTTAATATCAATTACCACTTTGGGAGTTTCAACTTCTTCTTTCAGGTTGACAACAAGGTCTGTTCCACCGGCAAGAATAGCTGGATTTTCATAGTTTGATAGCAGCGTCAGAGCTTCTTCAACCGTTTCCGGTTTAAAATAGTTGAACTCGTGTAAAATCATAATGAAATCCCCACAACCCTTTCTTAATCGGGAGGCATAAAAGCGACAATCCTGCACATGGAAGATTCCAGCTCAATACCTTTCAGCGGGAAACAGCCCACCCAGACTTTTTTGTTACTTAGCTCGTCTATTTCTCCACCTAAATTTTCTGCATGAACAATTTTCTTGGGAAAGAGTTTCAGATGCATTACCTGATAATACTCATCCTGAGGAAAAACTTCATCCCATGACTTGCTATCGTAATTTTCCTTAAGTTTGTTCTCAGCTTCTTTGAACAATCCGGGATGCCATTGCCTAATAATGGTATTCATGGGGTGATCCGCACTGCCACAGTCAACGCCGATCCATTTCAGCTCCATATCAATCGCCCACTTATGAAAACCGGGTCCGGGTCCAGGATGTTTAACAAAATATCTCAACTCATCAGAAGCTTCCTGATCCCAACCGTACTTATGGTATCCCGTATTGATGATAAGAATGTCTCTTTTTTTAATTTCAACTCTTTCCATCAACATTTCGGGTGAATAAAGACTATAATCTTCCACATCGTCTGAAATATCAACCACAACTCCCTGGCCTATCCATTCCTCCAAGGGAACCTGTCCGATGGCTCTGCCGCTGGCATGGAAATGAATTTCACCATCCATGTGCGTACCAACATGGTTGCTTGTGGTAATAATCTGCCCGCTGGCTCCCTGCCCCATATGAGCTCCGGCAATTCTCTTAAAATATTGAATGCCAAGCGGCATATAACTTGGCCATGGTGGGGTATGAATACTCAAATCCTGAGTAAGGTCATAGACCCTGACATTATCCATAAACTGTAAAAATTCCTTGTTGTTCATCACACGTTCTCCTTATCTACTCTGTATTTTATTTAATATCTGTTCAAACCAATTTTCTTAATGAAACTATTTGGACTGCATTTGTTAAATAGACTTTAGGTTCAGAACTGATCGGTATATAAGCCTTTCTGTAGTGACTCTTTCCCAGATGCCACCCCCTCAGTCGGGAGCCCGACAAACCTCAAGGGGGAAAAGGACAAGTATCTCCCTAACTCCATCAAATGAAGTTTCCTCTCTCCGCCAGCCGGCGGAAGAGGACAATGGATAGGGGGTTCGTTTTAAATTTGTATGGTTCAAAATGTCCAGCAGCAACGAAAGTCAAGGTCATATTGTGTTTAATTCAAAATGTTTTAAACAGCACTGATTTTATTTGCAAAACTTTCAAGTGCCTTTTTAAATGGTTCCACAGGAGCATTCAGAACTCCCGCTCCTACTTGCCCAATCCCGGGCTCTCTATGGGCAACACCTGTATCAATAAAAGGTAAGATATTTTTTTCAATAACTTTTATCACATCAATTCCCGTTGGAGTCCCGCGGAAATTCAGATACGGTATTTGAAAAACATCATTCTCAGCAGAAGTAATTTCATACATCTGCATCGTGTAATCAATGGCATCTTTCGTCTTCCCACCAACAAATTGAACAATGGCAGGGGAAGCAGCAATGGCAAACCCTCCCAAGCCGTTTGTTTCCGTTATCGAACTGTCACCAATATCCGGATTTGCATCTTCCTTTGTAAACCCCGGGAAGAAAAGAGCATCCGGCACAGGAGCTGGACCATTGAACCATTCATCCCCTGTTCCAGAAAGCTGGATACCAAATTCCGTCCCATTTCTTGACATAGCCACAACAACACTACTCCCGTCTATATTCCTTGCAGAGTCTAATGAAACTTTACATGCAGGCATCGAAAGATTCAAGAAAAAATGATCATTGTTGTGAATAAAATTCAGGACATCTGTAGTAATCTTTGTATCATCGGAAGTTTTCACAATATGGGGGGCAAGTATCCTGTATAAAAGAGATGTGGCAGCACGATTCCGGTTATGAACTTCATCGCCCATGTGAAGAGCCTGAGCCATTATGCTCTTGAGGTCAATGTTCCTGATACTTTTAACTGCTCTTTTAAGTACCGGATAAAGAACATCCTCCATCCATTTTAATTTTGCAATAACCTCATCACTGAATGCACCATACCTGAGAACTTTACCAAGTCCCTCATTGATCGTGCAAAACGCTGTATTTCCATATTCCTCATTTTTGACCACAAAAACAGGCATTGAAGCGGAAACAATACCTGCCATAGGTCCAACCGTTGCATGTTCATGGCAGGGAGAATATTCAATGTCACCTGATGCTGCCAAATTCTGAGCTTCTTTAGGATTTTTTGCAAAATCCTCATAAATCAACGCCCCTACAACAGCACCTTTCATAGGACCACACATTCTCTCCCACGCAATTGGGGGTCCTGCGTGTAGGATAAGATTTTTCTTCATGTCGGGGATAACATCTATCGCCCTCTGGAGATCTATCAGGTGGGGCTTGCTGTTGAGGATTCTTTTTACAGTTTTCAGATTGGCAGCTTTTATTCTCTCCTCATAGCGTTTTACAGATTTTATTATATCCTCATCAACTTCGACAGGTGGTTTCCAGTCAACGTGAATAGAAGGAACATTTACCTCATCAAGGGTTTCCTTGAAAGACTTCAGACCGATATTTATGACTCGAATCTCTTTTTTAAGAAAATCCTTCACGATTTCTCTCTTTGAATATTTTTTATGATAAAAGAAGCAAGCTTACAGGCTGCTGCATTGGATTCCATAACTAGAACATTAGCTTCCTTTAATCCGTTCACCACATCCGTCTGGTTCTGAGGATCTCGATCAGTACCAGTAACCGAACAGATTATAGACAAATATCTATTTCCTTTCTCAGCAATTATTTTTGCTTCATCGATTACCGGAATAATTTCAGAAAGTGGATTTGGGTTAGAACCGTACCCAAGAACAATATCGAGAAGTATTATAGCTGTTTCAGGATCCATCGCTTCATCAATTATTCTCGTATTTCGTATGGAATAATCTATCATGGGATGAAGCCGTCCTGTCGTGAATTCATCATTACCAAAATCAACAACAGTATGATTCTCGCTCTTAAACGAATACTTTAATTTATGTGAATATCCTGATGGTACATTTGAATATATCTCCTGTAGTGCATCCCTAAATATAATTTGAGCTTCATTGCAGAATGTCCCTCCGGTGAAAAGGGCTCTGATATATTTCTGACTTCTGTTCAATTTTTTCGCTTCATCTTCTGCAATTTTTCTTATTTTGATATTCCGTTCGTCAATCATTTTTGTGACTGAACTCATATCTGCTCCACGGGACAAAGCAATAGCGATCAATGCTCCCTCTTCGAGTGTGAGTGCCGTATGGAAATGGTACTTTCTCATCTGTTGAATATCAGCTCCAAGAAACACAGCCACGACAGGTTTTTTAATGTTTTTGAGGATTAAGGTGATCTTTTCAATAACTCTTGTATCTGGTGGTTTGGAAATCAGCAGTATCACTTTTGTGTCCGGATCCGCAGATAGCATCTTTATCGCCTCGATAAACATGAGACCACCAACTTCATTTTTAATATCACGTCCACCGGTTCCTATCGCCTGTGATATGCCGGAACCTCTGTTTGATATAATACAACTAACCTCCTGAAGACCCGTCCCTGAAGCTGCAACAATTCCAACATTCCCACGGTTAACCACATTCGCAAAAGCGAGAGGAACTCCATTTATAATTGCTGTACCGCAATCGGGACCCATCAACAACAGACCTTTTTCTTTTGCATATTTTTTTAATTCAATTTCTTTTTCTAAAGAGACATTGTCAGAAAAGAGCATCACATGCAATCCACTTTCAAGGGCTTTTTTAGTTTCTACGCTGGCGTATTTCCCAGCTACAGAAATCAGTGCAAGGTTAGCATCCGGCAAAAATTGTAAAGCTCCATCAATACTTTTTGGAAGAAATTGATCGGTTGTTTCACCTTTTTCCTCTAACCGTTTTAAATATTCGTCAATCCTGGATAATACAGAATCAGCAATATCTTCGGTTTCAGATTTAATTGCAACAATCAGGTCTGTATCCTCAGCGGTATTGAACTCAGGGAGGAGTAACCCGGAAGATTTGAGAATTGACTTATTCTCACGGGTTGCCATAATTACTGCAGAATCTAAAATACCGTCAAGTCCATTCAATTCCCGAGCAACAGTCATAAGAGAGATGGAATCAAAATATTCACCCCTTTTAACAACACCCCTCACAACCATAACAATCTCCTCTTAAAAGCCATTAGAAAACCAACGCCCTGATCAGCTCCAGAGGTCGAACCTACGGATAGAAGATCCTGTACATGATCAAACACATCCTCTTTACTAAGATATAGCAATGAATATACCAATTTCTTAAATCTCTCAAATAACAGACCGTCTCGGGCACATTTCAAAAACGTATTAGATAGGGGGTTGTTACCTTGAGCTGTTTTGTAAATTTCGTTGATTGATGCAGTTAAATCTGCGCGATAAAGCGCCTGAATAATATTCAGAGCTATTAGAATGCCTGAGAGGAAATCATCACCACTTGGGGTAAGACCGAAACCCATTCCTCTGATCATTTTAATTCCCTCTACAGGCTCCGAACAAAATATCTTATTCGTAGCTAACTGGAATTTTTTTACATACTCCCTTCCAAAAGATTTATTAAAGTTCTCCTTTCTCTTACCATCCAGCAGAAACACAAGGCTTTTGGGGTGAGAATGTTGCACAAGATATGTTCGGAAAAAATTTAGATTACGATCGAATCTTCCAATATTCACATGACCAAAATCAAGCTTGGATTCAAAACGATTTGATTCATTAAGGGCAAGTTTAACTCCATTCAGTTGAATAAAATTATCGTCAACAAAAAGTGAATTTATCTGTCCAGTGTTAAGTCCACTGATGACAATATTAACTGGTCCAGCATCGATCTCTGTATTGACAACTGAGATTAATCTACTTGTACTTGTAGCATCGCTGGAAAAGAAATTAACTGCTCTACTGAATCTTGAATGAATGGTATAATTCCCTTTTCCCAGCTTGTCTCCATAACTTTCAAGTTTAGGAGGTGGAATAATATTAGTCATCGGATTAAAATCCATAATGTGTTATAAGACAATTAATTACATCTATAATACATGTGAGTTATTCTATTCCACCCCCTTAATCATGCTTTCTCGAATACCATTCCCAAATATTTTGTGTATTCATCTTGACGAACGACATCGACTTTTCCCACAACATTCATTCCAATTTGTGGTTCCTGAATATTCAGTTGAGCAGTAATCCGATTGCCATCCTCAAGTTCAATAATCCCTAAAGTCAAAGCTTTTGTTTCATAATCAGCGGGGAGAGTGTATAGATGTGTATAGGTAATCAGCTTTCCTTTATTCGCCAGAGGAACAATATCAAATTCATTGTGATCATTCTCTCCGCATTTCTTACAAATCGTACGATAAGGATAGTGAACCTCTCCACACCTTCTGCACTTGTAAGCAAATACATTGGTTACCATAATTAATTCTCCTCTTTAACAAAAGTAAGGCAAATCACATTATTACCAAACCCGCCTAAATTACAAGTAAATCCTATTTTTGCGTTCTTTACCTGTCTTTTTTCAGCCTTACCTCTGAGCTGTGAAACAATCTCATGTGCTTGAGCCACACCAGTTGCACCCACAGGATGTCCCCGCGCCTTCAGTCCGCCAGAAGGATTGATGGGGAGTTTCCCTCCGATTTTCGTTACCCCCTTCTCAAGTGCAATGTGACCTTCACCCTTTTTGAAAAACCCCACCTCTTCACTTTCCACTATTTCAAGAATGGTAAAAGCGTCATGAAGTTCGGCTACATCCACATCTCCGGGTTTGATATTAGCCATCTCAAATGATTGTCTTGCAGCTTCCCTTACCGCCAGAAGATCGGTTGGATCTTTGCGTTCGTGAATTGCATGAGAATCGGTTGCCTGACCAACTCCAGAGAGCCTAATCATCGGTTTCCCAAGCTTTTTTATGACATCTTTTGTCGTCAGGATGATGCAAGCACCACCATCAGAAACAGGACAGCAGTCGAAGAACCTCAATGGATCCGCCACATATGGATTATTCGTCAAAGCCTCCGGCGAATCGAGAATTCCCTCAATAGTGATCTCCTGTTGTATGTGTGCATAAAAATTATCCATTGCGTTAGCCTGATTTTTTACCGCTACCATAGCCAGATGTCTGGAAGTCACTCCGTATTTTTCCATATAAAGTCGGGTAAACATCCCAGCGAGTGAGGGAAGAGTAATACCGTAAATATATTCGGCATGAGGATGAGTAAGCGTAGCAACAAAATCAGTTGCATCAAGACTGTTAACTTCTCTCATTCGTTCCGCACCAATTACCATAACAACATCATGCAACCCTGATGCAACAGCTATATAACCCTGCTTAATAGCTGATCCGCCTGAAGCTGGTCCATTTTCGATGGTTTCGGCACCAGCAGGAGTCAGACTCATATGATCGACTACGGCGCTTGCAAGACCACTCTGATGATTAATTCTACCTGAACCCATATTTGCTACATAGAGATGATCAATCTTCTTGATACCACACTCTCGCAAAGCCATGAGTCCGGGATAAGCTGCAATTTCAACAAGCGGGAATTCTAAGCGAGTAAAGCTGGTAATTCCAATACCGGCAACATATACTTCACGCATTCTATCTTCCTCCCAATTTATTTCGTACATCAATCAGTGAGGTTCCGGTTGTATCATACATAGAACGGGTAGCAGCAAGTAAATCATCTGGCGGAACTGGGGGATCACTTGGAGGTAAAATCCCTGCTTTCGCCTTTTCAAGAAGATTTTCAGGTACAGGACGCCTGCCAACAACTAAACTGTTCCTCGCGTTATCAAACAATTCTTTTGTCAGTGCCCAAGAGGGAACGCCCCCAAGTTCGTGTGGTATTTCAAATCTCTTCTCGAGGTTATATTCAATCATCCACCTCCTGAAACCAATAGGAGATTCAGCAACAATGAGAACCTCTTTTTGTTTCAAAACGTCAATGTGATATTCCATTTTTGCAGCGAATGCATGAGCTCCAATTCTGAGACCTCGTCGGAGAGCTATAGTATGCAAGGATATACCAACTTCTTTGTTAACCATCCTCCCATTGACCACAGCTGCCAACTCACCATCAATCTGAGCTACTAAAACATATTCATCCTGAACCCTGTGCATATAGTATGCAAGAAGTTCACTATAGACCCTTGCAGCAACGATATTATAAAAATCACGTTCAACATGAATCAGGGGTTCGATATACGGTAGAATATCTGGAATATCATCTCGACTTACCTGCCGTATGACCATATCATCTCCGCTGGCAATAGTCATATACTTCGGTGGAAAAGGTGACATTGGATGATCAATCGGTCGAAGGATTTTCTCTAAATCAACAGTCATTGTAACCTCCAAAATTGATTATTTTATTAACGAATAGAAGAATCATTATAATAATCATGTCGTGTCCTCAATAAGTACTTTCTATTTTTGATTCTGGTATACATAAAATATAATGAAATTAAATAATCCCTCGTTGTAATTTTTCATAATAGAAGTTTGACGGGTTAAAAATTTTGGATGTTACAGCAGATATTGTCAAAAAAAACTTTTTCTTATTTACTCTATGAACAAAAATGCAAAGGAGAAAGATAAACCATATACTGACAGGAAAAAACAATCAACTATTAAATTTCATTAAAAACTGTAAAGATAAACTCTCATTTTTACATGTTTAAAGTTAGATAAAGTTTATTAAATTTTACTTATTACAGGGGGCCCTTAGCTCAACGGTTAGAGCACCGCACTCATAATGCGTAGGTTCCAGGTTCGAATCCTGGAGGGCCCACTTGTTATTTCCCTCCTCCTCCACAAGTCATGAAGGTCACAGGAGATCCGACTATTTTATTGAATTACCACTGTTCCCTGTGTACTCTTGCTGAATTAAATTGAGTCCTGGGAGGTTTTGTTTCTGCAGGATAACCCAACGCAACAACTGACAAGATCTCAATATTTTCAGGAATACAAAAGAGACCATTCAACTTTTCTTTCCGTTCCGGTCGTGGATGAACACCCAGCCAGACGGTTCCCAATCCCAATGCGGTTCCCGCCAGGAGAATATTTTCCGTTGAGGCAGAACAATCCTGAACCCAATATTTTTCAGAAATAGCTGGATCAGCACACACCACAATAGCAAGAGTAGCTTCATAACACATTCGGGCATAGGGATGGCGTCGGGCAATCTCATTGAGTATCTCCCGGTCTGTCACCACGATAAAATGCCACGGTTTTCTGTTACTGGCAGACGGAGCTGCCATAGCAGCTTTTAATATAAGGTCTATTTTTTCATCTTCAACCGGATTTGAGTAAAATTTCCTGATACTGCGGCGTGAAAAAATCCACGACATTGAATCTTTCTTCATAATCTCCTCACGATTTTTTGAATATCCCCGCCCTTTCTTACGAATGCTCTGCTTCAGCCAGTTTATACTATAAGAAAAATAAAACCGAAGATTTCCCATGAATCTTTTTTCAATATCTAACTTTGCGGAAGTTCAACTCGTCCGGCTCATGATGGAAACTTCCGCAAAGTTTTAATTATAGGGGGGATTACAGAGTTATTTCAAAACGTGGATGTTTTTCTCAGCGCATATGTCATTAAGAATCTGCGGCCAAACTGTGACGCTGACTTCGCCAAGATGTGCTTTTTTCAACAAGAGCATATACGTTCTGGATTGACCGATTCCACCGCCAATACTCAAAGGAATTTCATCATTCAGGATTGCTTTGTGATACGGGAGTTCAAGGAAGTCCAGTTGATCTGACATTTCCAGCTGCTTCTTCAGGGTTTCTTTGTTCACCCGAATACCCATAGATGTCAATTCGTGGCGTCGTTTCGTTACTGGATTCCACACAAGGATATCACCATTCAAACCGTGCATAGGTCTTCCGTCCGCAGAAACTGTTTCTGTTACCCAATCGTCGTAATCAGCAGCCCGGAGTTCGTGGGGATAGCCATCTTTGAGAGGATAACCCACACCATAGATAAAAACAGCGGGATATTCCTGTAAAATTTTTGTCTCACGTTGCTTTCTCGGAAGATCGGGATATTTATCCAAAATGTCCTCTGCATGAATAAAGGTCAGCTCGTCAGGAAGACTGGAATATCTGTCCGTCTTCAATTGAGGAAACATCTCCTGAACGAGTGTCTCTGCACCTTTTAGTACTTCCCAGATTTTCTTCACGATATCTGTGAGAAAATCGAGATTCCGCTCCTCCTCGGTCATCACCCGTTCCCAGTCCCACTGATCCACATAGGAACTGTGATCGTGATCTAAAAAATAATCCTTCCTGATTGCTTTCATATCGGTGTTGATCCCTTCACCAACCTGGTAGTCAAACTGTTTCAGAGCCCATCGCTTCCACTTGGTCGCTGCCTGAACAACCTGAGCAACAATTGGTTTATCCAATCCAAGTCCACAGGGAAATTCTATCGGAGTTCGCGAGCCATCCCTGTCAAGAAGGTCATTCATTCCACTTTCCTTATCCATAATGAGTGGGACTGCTACCATCATCAAGTTCAGCTCTTTGCAGAGATTTTTCTCAATGTAATTTTTGATCGCAAAGATGGCTTTTTGTGTATCCTTCAGGTTTAAGATGGACGAGTAATTTTGAGGGAGTATCTTTTCTAGCTCATTATAATCCCCAATACCAGGTCCAGCTAAATCTTGCTTCTTCGTTGACATTTTATCCTCCTGTTAATCTGATGTGATTCTATAATTATGATCGTTTAAAATTTGATGCGAAAATTATCACCGAAATTTAATATTAAAAAGCCTATTATTTCTGATTCTTTTCTGAAATTTTCTAATCTGTATTCATCAGTCCACGAATAACACGAATTTTCATGAATGAACACTATATGGTTTTATGTAAAAAGGTTTTTCAAGCTTTTTTGTAACCATTCAGTCTTGGGTGGGAAATTGATAAATCGGACTTGATCCCAATGTAATAAAAAAACAGATTCCATAGGGTAAACGTAAAAACGACCTGTCTGCGTGCGGTAACGCGCAGGCAGAAGCGTTGAGTTAAGAACAATTGGATTGAGGATAAATTCGCAACGTTCCCACCTGTACTAAGAGGTTTGAAAAGTTCAGACCACCCCTTTTCCGGAGGAACTCCTGCGGAGCAATCCCCTCCCCCGCCAAGGCGGGATCTTGGGACTTGCTAAGGAGGGGAAACAGCCCTGTCCGGCAACCGACGGATAGGGGAGGTCTTGTAACTCTAATTTATCAGAACTTATCATTTCTGAGAACCTCCTTCGAGATTACAAAAACCATCTTTTTTATACCAGCCCTCCTGACAATCGTGATGCGGCAGGCTGATTAGCTTTCCCACCTCCTGACGAAGGAAGGCAGATAGGTTGATCCTTTCCTTTTATCTTCGTGATCCTTCAGCCTTGGCATAGTCCTGGCGAATTATATAGGCTAAAATGCTAAAGTTTACATTCCGAGCGGAAGCCTGAAAACATTTAAAATTTTATTACATCCCGATTTTTTTTCTTATATTTAAGTATGCCAAACAGAAAAAGAACTTCAAAAAAAAGAGAACCTAAACCCTATGTAAAATTTCTAAATCGTTACGGTTCTGATCTCACTATTCTCCCTCTTTTCGTCGCTGGAATTTACCTTCTCGTGGAAAAAAGGAAAATCAGCCGGGATATATTCGAATTCTTGGGAGCCCTTTTTTCCAAGATTGGACATGTTATCTACGTGGTTTTTCGAGCTATTTATGACTGGTTTGCCAGAACAGAAACGTCCGATGTCGTAGGATATCTATTGATATTTCTGGCACTCTTTGCCATTATGAACAAAATAAGGCGACACACTGTTCAAAATTATCCCAACACAAAAGAATGTCCAAATTGCCAGTCAGAACTTAACCGAATGCACCGCAAGCCCATTCATAAATTTCTTGGAAGAATCTTATTTTTACGATTCAAACAATACCGCTGCACCAACCGTGAATGCCATTGGAAAGGTATTCAGATCAATTACCTCTAAAGGCTATTAACCTTCAACCCATTTTGAAATAATTTATTCACTTAGTTTATCCTCCGCGAATCAGTACGTTTAGGTAAAAAAAACAGTAAAAGTAAGTCTCAACCTATCTCGTATAGACTCTCCTATGAGAGATACCCTTGGTTCGCATTAACACCTGTAATCGAGGCATTAAATTTCGATACTCACCTTTCTTGACTCGCTCATTTAATTCACGTAAATTTAAGCGGAACTAACAAGTCATATTAACAAGATTTTTGACAGTTATCAGTAAGGGTTCATAGCTTCCCGACTTGTCGGGAGTCAGAGTGCTGCACTCCTTCACACCGTTAGATTGTAAGGGCGGTTAGCTCAGTGGTAGAGCACTGTGTTCACATCGCAGGGGTCACAGGTTCAAATCCTGTACCGCCCACCAGAAAATACCTAATAGGGCAAGCTATTGTTGGGATCGAATCTACGTAACTGACAAAAACAAATTAATCACAGGAAGTATGAAAAGCGGTGATTCAAACTAACACATATTTCAAGGAATTTTAAGACTAACCATGGGCATGTTTAGAACCTTCATTCGACTGGCAGGTCTAAACATAATCAATATGAGTATGCACCTTTCGGTGCATTTTTTTTAACTAAGGGAGTGGAATAGAATAACTCACACGTATTATAGATATAATTAATTGTCTTAATAACACATTATGGATTTTATCCGATGACAAATATTATTCCACCCCCTAAATAAACAGGAAAACAATATGTCCATTATTTCGCAGCTTGCTCAACTTCAGAATGTAGATTCCAAGTTAATGGAGCTAGAAAATCTGCAGGGAAATCTCCCTGCGGAAGTTGAACGTTTATCCGACGAACAAAACCGGTTAAATATTTCCATCTCAACTAAAGAGGAGCGTTTACAAGAGATCCAACTGGAAACTCGGAAACTCGAAGGGATAGTTGCTGATAATGAGGTTAAACTGAAAAAACTTCAGGATCAGCTTTATATTGTAAAAACTAACCGGGAGTATGATGCACTTATATCGGAAATTGACCATTTAAAATTAACCATTGATGACGCTGAGATACGGGAATTGGAACTGAGCGAGGAAAAAGATCGTATTGAAGAAGAACTAAAGATTGATACATTAAAGCTGGAAGAGATTTCGGAAGAGTTGGCTCTTCAGAAAAAAATGTTAGAAAAAACAATTGCCAGTACTGATAAGGAAAAACAAGAATTTATGTCTCAGCGGGAAACTATCATCCCAAACATTGAACCTCGATATCTATCAGTATACAATCGAGTTCGCCAAGCAAGAGACGGTATGGCTGTAGTAAATGTTGTGAATAGAGCTTGTGGAGGTTGTCATGCCAGACTTACCTCCCAGATGATTTCGGAAATCAGGAGCGGAACGATTGTTCATACCTGTCCCGCTTGTCGTCGATTTTTATACTGGGACACCGATACACTTAACTCCAAGTCAAGCGAGGAATAACTGTTTTTTGAGAATCAGAGTTGGTCGGGTGGCTACTCCGATCTTTCAGTCCCAAAGGAATCACCTTGGAGCTGGCTGATCGGGGAGGAAAGTCCGAGCACCACAGAGCAAGATGCCTCCTAACGGGAGGGGTCCTGACATCTAGTATGTCGGGATACGGAAAGTGCAACAGAAAAGATACCGTCCGTCAGCTGGCGGATAAGGGTGAAATGGTGGTGTAAGAGACCACCAGTCCCGATCGCAAGATCGGGAGCTCGGCAAACCCCATCCGGTGTAAGATCAAGCAGCCCCAAGATGTTGCTCGCATCATTGTCCGCCAGCTGGTGGACTGAAGGGGCGGGTAGATCGCTTGATCCCGATCGTGAGGTCGGGACCAGATAAATGGTCACCATCCCGAAAATTCGGGGGACAAAACTCGGCTTATAGACCAACTCTGATCTATCTTTATTGACAATGACCAACTGGAAAATCATATCACCCGATCCTCAACTTGTCGCTAATCTTCAAGAAGAGTTTAAAGCGTCAGAAATTATTGCTACCGTTCTGGCAAATCGTAACATTTATTCTTTAGAACAGTCACGGGAATTCTTCTCCCCTGAAATCTCTATGCTGCACGATCCGTTTCTGATGTCCGATATGGAAAAGGGTGCTAAATACGTTGCCAAACTTGTATCCTCTAACAAGAAAATTCTGGTTTTTGGGGATTATGATGTGGATGGAATTACCGGTGCCTCTATGCTCTACTTGTTCCTCAAATCTCTGGGTGCTGACGTTGAGGTGTATATTCCCAACCGCGAAAAAGATGGATATGGGTTGAGCAAAACGGGAGTAGATTATTCTGAAGACATAGGAGCAGAACTTATCATCACTTGTGATTGCGGAATCAATGCTTTTGACTCAGTTAATTATGCCAATGAGAAAAATATTAAAGTAATCATCACCGACCACCATACACCTGATGCTGAACTGCCTGATGCCTATGCTATTCTCAATCCAAAAATGGAAGGATGCAAATATCCTTTCCAGGATTTGTGTGGTGGGGGGGTTACCTTCAAACTGGCATCCGCAATATCTATCATTTTGAAGGCTGATCCCGATCTTGTCTTGAAACATATTGATCTCATTACCCTGGGAACTGCTGCTGATATTGTTCCGCTTGTGGATGAGAATCGAATCATCGTATATAACGGACTACGGCTTCTTGGTGATAGCGATAAACCAGGAATACGGGCTCTACTGAAGGTTAGTGGCTTATCCGATAAAGAATTAACCGTTGGCAGATTGGTTTTCTGGATTGCTCCCCGTATTAATGCTGCTGGCAGGATGGGAGATCCCAGCCGTGCTATAAAACTTTTAACCACCGATAACTTCTCGGAAGCCGTACAACTGGCAAATCAACTGGATCGCGAAAATCGCAACCGACAGGAAATTCAGAAAACTATTGTGGATGAAGCACTTAGAAAAGTAAATGCAGAAATAGATCTTCAAAGGAACAGAGCAATTGTTCTCTGGAAAGATGGGTGGCATCCCGGTGTGATTGGCATTGTAGCATCAAAAATTAGAGAAGAATACTCCCGACCCACTGTTATCGTCAGTCTGGATGGCGATACTGGAAAAGGATCCGCCAGAAGTATTCCGGGGTTCGACCTTTATGAAAATTTGACCCAATGCGCTCCCTATCTTGACGACTATGGTGGACACCCAATGGCAGCAGGATTGAGCGTTTCTGAAGATAATCTATATGACTTCCGAAGCAAGTTTGTATCCCAGGCTAATGCGTTACTATCTGATGATGATCTGGTGAACACAATCAGAATCGAAGGCGAAATGCCGTTGAGCATCATTAATAGTCGCTTCATGGGATTTCTGGATAAACTAGCACCTTACGGTCCTGGAAATATGCGTCCCATTTTCCTCACGAAGGAAATATCGGTATCAGGTACTCCAACACTTGTGGGAGTTGGAAGTGACCACCTCAGATTTACTGCAAAACAGAATGGTACTTCTTACGATTGCATCGGGTTTAATCTGGCAAAACATTATGAGCGTTTGATCACCGGTGAACCAGTAAATATTGTTTACGTGGTGGAAGAAAATGAATGGCAGGGTCGAAGATCAATCCAGTTAAATATTCGCGACATTAAACCAAGTAGCGAGGTGATACAATGAGAATCACTAAAATTGCAGGAGTAGGTCATTATGTTCCCGAAAAAGTTATTACCAATTTTGATCTTGAAAAATTAATGGATACTTCCAATGAGTGGATTATGGAGCGTACTGGAATCCAGGAAAGGAGATATATTGAAGACGATACAGGTGCTTCCGACCTGGGAGTGGAAGCAGCCAAAAATGCAATGAAGATGGCTAATGTTGAACCAGAAGACATTGATCTAATCATTTTTGCTACTATCACGTCAGACTATTTCTTCCCAGGTTCAAGTGCTCAGGTGCAGGAAAAGTTGGGAATGGGACATATCGGGGCATTTGATATCAAAGTAGCATGTTCTGGCTTTATCTATGGACTATCCATCGCTGATCAATTCATAAAATCAGGTGAATTTGATAATGTGCTGGTCATTGGAGCAGAAGTCCAGTCAACAGCCTTAAAATTTGATACGGAACACCGCGATATGTCTGTATTATTTGGGGATGGCGCTGGGGCTGTCATTCTCCAGCCAAGTAACACTGATTCCGAAATACTCTCCACTCACCTGCATATAGACGGAAAATATGTGAAAGAGCTCTGGGTGGAAGCTCCTGCAAGCCGCTTTAATCCCCGTATTTCCAAACAGATGCTCGATGAAGGTCGTCAGTACCCCTTTATGAACGGGCGAGAAGTTTTTCGAAATGCTGTTGTAAAATTTCCTACCGTTATTAAGGAGGCTATGAGGGCGAATAATCTTTCTATTGACGAAGTAAAATTGATCATCCCCCATCAAGCAAACTATCGGATAAGTCAGGCAGTTGCAAAACGGCTTGGAGTGGGAATGGATAAAGTCTACAGCAACATCCATCGCTATGGAAACACCACAGCTGCGTCCATTCCCATCGCTATGTCCGAAGCTCTGTCTAAGGGCAAATTCGAAGAAGGAGATATTATCATTCTTGCTGCATTTGGCGCTGGTTTTTCATGGGCATCATCTGCCATCAGATGGTAACAGATTATGGGTGATGGGTAATTGGTGATAGATGATGTTGAAACCCTTATCTATCAGTCTGGAGTTGATGGAAGGTGAATTTGATATACATTGGTTATTTAACTTGATTAATTCATCAGCCACGAATATCACGAAGTTACACGAAGAAGAAAAGACAAAATGAAGGGAATATTAAATTTGCAAAAAATATGTACAAAAATCCTTGTAACTACCTTGTTTAATACCTTTTGTGAGTTTTGTGCTTTTTGTGGCGAATAATCCAGGTTAATAGATTCGATTATAAAAATTGACCTTAAAATAAATTTATTTTCGAGATAAATTACGTTAACACAAATTGGAGTCAAAGATGAATGAATTATTTCTCAATGATGAACATATTCTTTTGCGAGATATGGTGCGTGATTTTGCAACAAACGAGGTATCACCTGTTGCTGAAGAATTGGATCAGGAAGCAAAATTTCCTCATGAAATTATTCAGAAAATGAGTGAACTCGGGCTGATGGGTATACCCATACCGGAAGAATACGGTGGTGCTGGAATGGATAATGTCGCCTACGCCATTGCTGTTCACGAACTCGCAAAGGTATGCGGTTCCACTGCCATAACAGTTGCTGCTCACACTTCCCTTGGAACTATCCCAATTCTGCTTGCAGGCAATGATGAACAAAAGAAACAGTATCTCCCACTCCTTGCTTCCGGCGAAATGATAGGAGCTTTCGGTCTCACAGAACCCAACGCAGGCAGTGATGCTGGGAATACGCAAACCCGAGCGGAACTTGTGGGAGATGAGTGGGTCATTAATGGAGGAAAAATCTTTACCACTAACGCCGGAGTGGCTGGGGTTTTAAATATTACTGCCCGAACTATTATTGATGGAGAGAAACAGGGCATTGGAGCATTTATTGTCGAGATGGATTCTCCAGGAATCAATATATGTCCCCCCGAAAAAAAGATGGGGTGGAAAGGGTCTGATACCCGTCAACTCTTTTTCGAAGACCTCAAAATTCCCAAGAAAAATACTCTGGGAGATCCACGTTCCGGTTTTAAGACATTTTTAAAAACATTAACTGGTGGTCGAATTTCTATCGGAGCACTCTCCACCGGTACCGCTGAAGGAGCTTATGAATCAGCCTTAACTTATGCCAGGGAACGAGAAGCTTTCGGAAAGAAAATATATCTTCATCAAGCAGTGGGATTCAAACTTGTGGATATGGCAACTGAAATTGAGGCAGCAAAACTTCTTGTCTATCAAGCAGCGAGGTTGTATGATGCAGGGAAAGATGTTATGAAAGAAGCTGCAATGGCAAAATTATTTGCCTCCGAAGTGGCGATGCGTACCACTACAGAAGCCCTCCAAATTTTCGGTGGATATGGATACATCAAGGACTACCCTGCCGAAAGATACTTCAGAGATGCAAAGGTACTTACTATCGGAGAAGGAACCAGCGAAATACAGCGTATGGTAATTCTTCGTAAACTCATAAGATCAATTCAGCAAAACCTGTCTGTATGAAACCAGTGTTCCACAAGCTTAAAAAACTCAGCGAAACACAACGCAAGGATTTACTTATAAAAATCCTGATCTTTCTTGGATTAACAATTATCCTCTCATTCTTTTTCCCAAGGGGAAAGTCCTTCGTGATCAATTATAAGGTTGGGGATATTACCTCAGAAGAAATTGTAGCCCGTTTTAACTACCCAATTCTTAAAGACAGCGAAAAACTTCAGGTGGATATTGACGAAGCGCTACGAAGTGAACCGTTCCAATTCGACAGAAATCAGTCCATCGTTGATGAGCAGATTGAAAAAATTCAGACATTCATCACAAATGTTGAAAAAATCCACAACCAGCGTAAAAATTATGAAGAGGGAAAAAAATTACTGTTTGAATATCGATATACTCCTGAATTTAATAAAGCTCTGTCTAAGGCAACTCGAGACAGCATCGCACTGAGTGAACTTATTACTGCATTTGAAAAAAAATATCCTTTCAACCTTAATACCCCACAATGGAACTCCTTTCTTGATAAAAAACAACCCAATGGCGATCCCATCGACTATGATCAGTTCCTTAAAACGATTCTCACCATCTGTCTAGATCGATGGGCTGAAGGACTTTTTGACATAGCAAAAAGTGACATCATTAGTGAACAGGTAGAGATTATTTTAGAAGATGTTCCTGAGCTTCTGGACATTGGTGATTTTAACGATCTGGAAGAAGCGTGGACAAAAGCCCGAGTGAGTATTAATAGGGCATATCCCAATGAGGATGATATTCTCCGTGATATTGGTTACAAAGTTATTGTTGAATTTTTGCAACCAAATGTTCTATTTGATAAAGAAACTACAGAACGACATCAGCAAGATAGGACTGCAAAAGTCCCTCGTTCCCACGGAATTGTGATGAAAAATGAGAGAATCGTTGATGACAACACAAGAGTAACACCAGAAATCTACCAGAAACTGATATCGTATAAAAATAAATGGGAAAAGCGAGAAAAACTCGAAACTGGATTTTTTGTGATTCTACCATGGATTGGACGGTTCCTTCTGGTATGCATCATTCTGTTCCTCTTCTTTTCTTTTCTACAGATATACCGGGATTCCCTATTCAAAGATAACCAAATTTTACTCCTGTTCAGTTCTGTTTTCGTCTTGATGGTTGCTATCTCTTATCTTTTTGTATTTACCCTCAATCTCTCGGAATATCTCATTCCACTTACAGTTTCTGCTATGGTGATAACCATTCTCTTTGACGCGAGAATTGCCATCATATTTACTACGTTTATTGCCGTTTTTATCGCTTTTATCGTCGGAAATAAATTAGAATTTGTGGTGCTCTTCTTAGCTACAAGCATCGCTGCTGTGTACGCCGTTCGCAATCTTCGTACCAGGACTCAACTCTATTATGCAATTCTTTACATAATCATCAGCGGGATCCTCACCCTGCTTACCTTTGGCTTACTAAAACAAACGGAATGGAAAGATCTCCGGATAGATTTTCTTTATATTACCATCAGCGGTGTTCTGGCGCCATTTATCACGTATGGCTTAAGCCATCTGTTCGAAATACTCTTTGGTGTCACCTCTGATCTGATGCTTCTTGAACATTCTGATTTTAACCACCCCCTGCTAAAACGACTTTCTCAGGAAGCCAACGGGTCATTTAACCACAGTGTTGTCGTTGGCAATCTTGCTGAGTCATCTGCTAATGCTATCGGTGCTAATGCCCTTCTCTGTCGAGTTGGTGCTTATTATCACGATATCGGGAAAATGGTACGACCTGAATATTTCACTGAGAATCAGTTTCGTGGAGAAAATAAACACGAGAATCTTTCACCCGTTATGTCCTCACGCATTATTAAAAACCATGTTAAAGAAGGAATCAAACTGGCAAAAGAATATCACCTCCCACCTATCGTCACCGATTTTATTCCTATGCATCACGGTACCACTCGAATTGAATATTTCTATAAAAAAGCACTCGATGAAGCAGGTGGAGACAAATCCAAAATTAACGATATCGATTTTCGCTATTCAGGTCCAAAACCCAACTCGAAGGAAACCGGTATTTTAATGATATGCGAGAGCGTAGAAGCTGCCATTCGCTCCCTTAAGACTCGAACCCCTTCAAAAATCGAAGCTATGGTTGATAAGATCATTGAAAATCGCCTGAAGGAGAACCAACTTGACGACTGCCCACTAACGATGAAAGATTTAACAAAGATCAAAGGAAATATTCAGGGCAAATTCGGGTTGCTCCCAGTTTTAAAAGGAATCTATCATATCCGTATTGAATACCCCGAAGAGAAACCCGCCGCAGAAGAATCAACAACACCTTCCTCAGAATGATATCCATCCATACAGAAGTGGTTGATAACATTATTCAGGTTTCAACTGCCACTGTAGAAAAGTGTGTTTCCCTGATCCTGAAAGATAAAGGGATCGAATCGGCAGACATCACCGTCATCTTTGGCACTGCGGAAATGCTGAAAAAATTAAAAAAACAATTTTTCAATCAGAACGTTTACACAGATGTCATCGCTTTCCGCCTTGATAATGGTGATTCCATCGAAGGAGAAATATACATCAGTCCCGAGATTGCTCTTGAAAACTCAAAAAAATTCAATACAGCCTATCACAATGAATTGTCACGTCTTGTATTTCACGGGGCTCTCCATCTGATAGGTTATAATGATGACACAACACAAAACAAACTCAAGATGAAAAGAAAAGAGGACCGTTTTTTAAATCAAATAAATTCTGCTGAGATTTTATTGAAATGATTATTCTCGAAATTGTTTTTTTTCTCCTTCTACTGATGATGTCCGCTTTTTTTTCTGGATCGGAAGCTGCTTTCTTCTCTATTAAAAAGTCCAGTTTAGTTCAAGATAAAACTGCAGATTCAATACTCAAAATGTTGTCAGAACCAAGAAAACTGCTTATTACAATTTTAACAGGCAATACGATAGTTAATGTTATTATTGCATCATTCGCTGCCATTATTACTGCAGATGTTGCCAGCCGGTTGGGTGCCAACATTCCTATCATCCTGACAGTGGAGACAATAATCCTAAGTCTCGTAATTATCCTCGTCAGTGAGATAACACCAAAAATACTTGCTATCAGAAACTCTGAATTGTTCGCTAAACGAGTTTCGACTCCTATTCGTCTTATCAGCTTCATCTTGTATCCAATTGCCGCTCTCTTGTATAATCTTACTCACCTTCTAACCAAGTTTATTCCCAAAAAGGAAGAACTTTTTGATTCGGAAGCGGAATTGATCACGCTGGCAGAAGTAGGGGTTGAGAAAGGAAGCCTGAATCACGATGAGATGGAGATGATTCAATCTGTCTTCGATTTTGGAGATACTGCTGTTAGAGAAATCATGGTTCCCCGTACTGATATCATCAGTTTTGAACAGGAAGATTCACTTGATGACGTAATTAAGACGATTCAAGAACAACGCTTTTCGAAATTTCCTGTTTATGATGAAACCCTTGATAAAATAAAAGGAATCCTCTACGCCAAGGATGTCCTCCCTTTCCTTAATGGTCGCCCTTTTGAAGGAGATATCCTCTCCATCTGTCGAGAAACGTACTTCGTTCCGGAATCTAAACGGATTGACGACCTTCTGAAAGATTTTCAACAACGGCGGGAAAACATCGCTATCGTTGTTGATGAATATGGAGGAACAGCAGGAATGGTCACAGTGGAAGATATTGTAGAGGAGGTTGTTGGAGAAATTAGAGATGAATTTGATCGTGAAACACCTTTAATTGTTCCGACGAAAAAAGGGAAATGGATTGTCGATGCAAAAATTTCCATCAATGACCTCGAAGATAAACTCCCAATCCCCTTCCCGGAAGATAGGGAATATGACAGCCTTGGCGGATTTTTATTAGAACAGTTTGGAGAAATACCAGACGTGGGTGCAGAAATTATCTATTCCACCTTCCGCTTCCGAATACGAAAAGTCATTGGTAATCGAATTATAAAAGTAATTATCACTAAAGAGGAGAATAGACGTGAATGAAGGTAGACTGTTTGAGAAATTGATCTCTATTGTCACACGATTACGAGGACTCAATGGCTGTCCTTGGGATAGGAAACAAACCCACGCATCCCTCCTTCCCTACTTCCTCGAGGAAACTTATGAAGTAATCGAAACAGTAGATCAGGAGGATTGGAAAACCCTATCGGAAGAACTGGGTGATATTTTACTGCATGCAGTATTTCAGACCAATATCGCCGAAGAAAATGGTGAATTCACGTTGGAAGAAACCCTTCGCGGGATCAATGAAAAATTGGTAAGACGTCACAGTCACGTATTTGGAGAGAAAAACGCAAAAGAACCTCTACCAGCCAAGATGAACTGGGAAGCGGAAAAGCAAAAGGAGAAAGATCGGAAGTCAAGACTGGACGGAGTTCCGAAAACCCTTCCCGCTCTAGTCAGAGCACAACGCCTTCAGGAAAAAGCATCTTATGCGGGATTCGATTGGGAAGAAATCCATCAAGTATGGCAAAAAGTCTATGAAGAACTGAAGGAACTAAAAGGAGCAGAAAAAAGGGGTATAAAAAAACAGGTGGAAGAGGAAATAGGGGATCTCTTTTTCGCTATTGTCAATCTCTGCAGGTTTTTGAATATCTCTGCAGAAGATGCCCTTCGGAAAGCCAATTTAAAATTCACCAACCGATTTCAACGTGTAGAGAAAGATTTATGCAATCGAGGAATTTCCCTTGAAGAAGCTACACTTGAAGAGATGGATAAAATCTGGAATCAGGCAAAAATAATTGATGATTTTTGATTTAATATTTTTGATTATATATTAAATAGAAACTTTATAAATGAATTATTGTCAGAGATTTACTACAAAAAGA
>CAZVFT010000017.1:0-30730 GCA_964626495.1 uncultured bacterium | reverse complement strand
TCAAATGTGTCATAAGAAAATAACCTTTTAACTTTATAAAGCAATGTTAATCTAAATAATGAGAATTATTATAGATGGAGAATCTATGAAAAGAATAAGTGGAATATTTTTAGTATTTATCATATCTGTAACCTTATATGGTCAATATGTAGAAGAGTGGACAATGACTCAGGATTCAAATGAATGGGGTCACTTATATTTTGATATTAATGAAGATGGGGTGCCGGAAATCACCAAGCAACGGTGGAATACCGTTACACTGTATGATGGAGCCAACAATTATGATGTGGCTTGGTATATCTACGATGAAGATTATGAATATCTTTCGCTTCATGAAATCTATGACTTCGGTAATAATGGACAAAAGGAAGCTGTTTTTATTGCATATAATCTGTATTCGGAGTATCTCTCAAAAATCAGTGTTTACTCAGTAATGGACACCACTCCTGAATGGAGTTCCCAGGAGTATAATGGCTTGGTATCAAGTTTATATGCGGATGATGTTGATGGTGATGATGAGAAAGAGATTGTTTTTGGTATAAACCAATATAACATTCAGGATTCAAGTTACACGGCATTTATACACGTGCTGGATGGTCTAACCGGAGACGAGGAATGGTCAAGCAGCCCTTTATCCGGGTATATGATAGGACCGTTTCTGGGAGATTTAGATGGAGATGGAACTGTTGAGATAATGATTAATCTATACGACTATTCCAATGAGGATTATCAATTGATAGTTTGGGGATTCAGTGGTGCTTCTGTGGTTCACAGGACACCTCAACCAGATTTTTTTAGAATGGGGGAAAATTATCCCAATCCTTTCAATTCAATAAATATAATCCCAATTGAAGTAAGGGTAGAATCACAGGTAAGAGTTTCTATCCTGGATACTAACGGCAGAGAAATAATAAACATTTTTCAAGGTAAATTGTTACCTGGAAAACATCAGTTATTCTGGGATGGAAGAAATGCACAGGGTCTGACAGTCTCCAGCGGTATCTATTTTTATCAAGTGGAAACTGGTACTAATCTTTACAGTCAACCAATGGTATTAGTCAAATGATGTTATCTATTTTACTCTCGTTTTTTTCCCTTTATCCTTGGAATATTGGTGGGAGTGTCTATGGCACTTTGGGAAATTATTCCGATGGGAGGGAATACCTGTCGAAAGCCGTTTATGTTTCTATGGATCGGCGTGGAAAGGATGGATTCGTAATAGGATATGAGGATTTAGAAATTTCAAACGAAAACGAAAATTACCACCAGTACAATCTGGTTGTTCGGGATATATTTTGGATCAAATCCTCTCTTCGATTTGTGGGGATTGTGGGACACCTTACAGCCAGTGATAGTGACGATGGCTGGCTATGGGGAACCTATGCCGAAGGTGATTTACCATGGTTCGGGTATTCAATTGGGTATATTCATTCGGATTATCATACGTGGAGTTCTTTTAAAGAAGCATATCCCAACAGAGAGGAGGTAAACATTTCTCAATGGGATGCATCTCTGAGTAAACTGATTGGGGATAATGTTATCCGTTTTGGATTTTTACAGCAGGATATAGGTTCAGAGACCAATAGAAGTTTATTTTCCAATTGGACATATTTTCCATCAAAATCGTTTAGTATGATTTTTTCATATGTACATGGTAAAAGCAGGTATTCAATTGATCCTGACTATCTAACAATTAATAATAACCCCGACATTCTTAAAAATCTCATCGGGTTGAGAATTCTATATCGTTTTACGCCTAACTGGTCTATCAATGGAATATATTCCCACCATATTTATGATGAATATACCATCAATTATATTGGTTTTGGAATACAAGCAAGATTTTAATCTTAAATTTGAGAGAGGATAGAATGAAAAAGATCAAGTATATCATCACCAGTTTCTTACTTCTAATATCTCTTTATAGTCAAAGCAGTTCCAACATGACGGTTTCTGTTTTAGTGAATTCAGACACAGGTTGGCCTACAAAAATTCTTTTAAATGGATATTCCAATGAAGAGGCAGCCTGGTTGGGAATTTCGTTATATCCTTATGGAACACAGGATTACTATACCGGAGGGCGCCACAGTCATGTTACCCTTAAAAAAGGACAATTTTCCCACGAGATTTCGGTAGATCAATCCCTTCTAAGTGGCAGTTTCGAATTTGCCGTCTGGGGGAATAAAGTGGATAAAGTTGACTGCACCCTCGACTATTGTTACTGGTGTAAAGCAAATGGGTTTCATTTTGAAAATTTGGTTGTTTATAAATCAGGGTTATTAACCCAGATGAAAGGGTATGAGTAAGAATGTTGGTAAGTGGTGGAATGGTGGCTGACGAGTGGAAAAAAAAGGTGGTAGTTGCAGCGGCATTAGTATAAAAAAAGAAATGAAAGAGATAAATAGACTAAAAGAAAAAATTGCATTGTTTCAGAAGAATTTGTCTGATTACAAAAGTAAGAATTATGACGAATACAGCGCTCGTGCAGATTTTATTGATTCGTTGTTTTCAGCTTTTTGTTTTTTAGTTTTAAGAAAGGATAATTATGGAAGTAAATTTTAAATCAGAAGTTACACTCAGTGAAAGTGGGTTTTTATTCGATCATTCATCAGGTTTAACGTATACTCTCAATCCAACAGGACAGTTCATTTTTAGAGCTTTGCAGAATGGGAAAGGTGGACAGAAGATTTTATCTCAAATAATGGATGAGTTTGATGTGGATGACAACACTGCCAGGAAAGATTTAGATGATTTTATTCAGCAGCTTAAGGAGTTTGGATTAATTGAGCAATGAATATTAATGTTGCAGTAACTGGACTTCACGCTACAGATAATCCAGCTCCCGGCATTGGAGTGGTTCGTTGTCTGAAATATCCTGATGGGTGGAATGGTCAAATCATCGGTCTTGGGTATGATGTATATGATACGGGAATCTATGATGAAGACTTGTTAGATCATACCTACCTTATTCCTTATCCCAATCAAGGTGCCGATAGAGCTCTAAACAGGATACTGTATGTTCATAATCAACAGCGAATTGATGTACTGATTCCTACCCTTGATAGTGAAGTTGCTACCTATTTGAAGATAAAACCTGAACTCGACAAGGCTGGTATTGCAACTTATCTTCCCACAGAACAAGCAATAAAAAGGAGTGTCAAATCAGCACTTTATGATTTCTGTCAATCAAATGAGATAATGACGCCAGATACAGTGGTTATTCGGGAACCGGGTCAACTGGAAGAAGTTTTTGAAAGAATCGGATTCCCTTTTTTTATTAAGGGTCAATTCTATGATGCCCATAAATGTACCAATCGGGAAGAAGCAACTAAACATTATAAAGATCTTCAACGAAATTGGGGATTACCCATGATTGCTCAAAAAGAGATTACAGGTCAGGAGTTCGATATCTGTTGCGTTGGAGGTGAGAATGGAGACGTGATTGGAGCAGTTCCTATTCGCAAGATTGGGTTAACAGAAAAAGGGAAAGCTTGGGCAGCTGTTACGCTGCGAAATAGAGAGTTATTGGAATTTACTAGAGAGATTTTCCAGAAAATAGGCTGGTGTGGACCCTGTGAACTGGAAATCATGCAGGAGGACAAAACCGGCAACCTTATTCTTTTAGAGATAAATCCACGATTTCCCGCATGGGTATTTCTAACAGCCGGAGCAGAACAGAATCTACCACGGTTGGTTGTAGATCTTGCTATGGGGAATTCTTATGAACCATTGCCTCCTGCTAAATCGGGAGTTACTTTTGTCCGTCACGCTACAGACCTTATCTGTCCTCTTGAATATATTGAAAGTTTAACTATCTCTGGGGAATTACATTATTAACCTGGATAATTCATGAGCAAATGTACTAACTGAAGTAAGTGCCGTAATAATGATGGATAAAGGAATCATAACACAAAATAATTATTTAAAACGTAAATATGTAATTGAACGAATTTACGTTTTACATAATTACGTTTTATCGTCGACAATGGCTCAAACATTTTTATAATTCCTCCCCATAATTAAAAAGCTGGTAAATTAATCAGGTTAGGAGAATATATGTCAGAAAAAAAGCCATATAGCAAACCTACAATTATCCGCCACAGCATTGGCGTTTTGAACAAATTTGGACGTCCGCCTGCTACAGTGCCCATAAATCGTCTTGATGGATTTGATGTAATGGAACTGGTGGAGAAGTATGGATCCCCTCTCTTTGTCCTCTCTGTTCACAACCTTCGAGAACGGTATATGGATCTGAAGCGTGCATTTAATACACGTTATCCAAAATTCCAAATTGCCTATTCTTACAAAACGAATTATCTAAAGTCTGTATGTTCCATTCTTCATCAGGAGGGAGCGTGGGCAGAAGTGGTTTCAGGATTTGAGTATGACATTGCCAGGAATTTAGGAATTCCAGGTGACAAGATTGTTTTCAATGGTCCATATAAAACCAGAGAAGAATTGAAGCGGGCATTTCAAGACGGAGCAATGGTCAATATTGATAATTACGATGAAATGCAGGTCATTGAAGCAATTGCAGAGGAGATGGATACCATCTTGGATGTAGGCATTCGAGTTAATATGGACTTGAATGATCCACCCTGGTATAAGTTTGGTTTTAATGTAGAATCGGGACAGGCATTTAATGCAGTCAAGCGCGCTCAGAGCGGGGAAAAACTGAATGTAGTTGGACTACAAATTCACACAGGTACCTATGTAGATGATGTCACCATCTACTCTCGAGCCGCTCAAGGATTGGTGGATTTTTATACTGTTATCAAAGGGCAACTTGACGTAATTCTTAAATATTGGGATATTGGGGGTGGATATGCATCCATAAATACGTTAAACTGGGCTTACCTCCCCGGAGAACAAACCTGTCCTACATACGATCAATATGCTGAAGCGATTTGCCCGATTCTTCTTAACGGACCATTCTCAGCTCAGGATGCACCTACTCTTTTTATTGAACCCGGACGAGCACTTATAGATGAACCATTTTCCCTTATTACTTCTGTAGTGGCTCAAAAACGTCTTCCAACAGGGCAACGGGGAATTGTGCTTGATGCTGGTGTGAATATTTTATCCTCAATCCAATGGTATCGGTATAATTTCCAGACGGCTCAGGATTCCGGTACAATGGTTGAAGATACAGTGGTTTATGGGGGACTATGTATGAATATTGATGTCCTTCAGACAAATTCATCAATTCCTCCTGTTAGACGAGGTGATTTGTTGGTGATTCCACATGTAGGTGCCTATAATCTCAGCCAGAGCTGGCAATTTATTTATTTACGCCCTGCCGTCATTGCTATTGAGAACGGGAAGATACATATCATAAAAAAGGCGGAAAATCGGCAATATGTGCAGAAATTTGAAAAAGTGCCGGATTCCTTTAAGTACAATTCATAAATCCGTTTGATAGATATTCGTCAAACCGTCCGTACATTTCTCAGATCTTATGGGGTTGTCGCATTCGCTCCACATCCTGTACCAGCAATACTCATTCTTATCGCCAGTTTTTTTCATCCCGTTGTTGGAGTTATGGGACTTGTTGGGAATATCATATCCAACCTGACAGCAAGATGGATACATGCCAATAAAGAAGTGTGGAGAGCAGGGGTATATGGAGTTAGCGGACTTCTTGTGGGGCTGGCATTGGGCATGTACTCTGCACCTTCCATCCGAATGTGGGTTTTGTTAGTTATAGGAGCATCTCTATCCGGGGTGTTTGCAGTCATGATTGGGAATTTTATTTCCAGATATGATCTTCCTATTCTAAGTCTACCATTTATGTTTGTTATATGGTTTATTCTTCTGGTGGTAGGAGTAGCAAAAGGGGATTCTTCTCTTCTCCCTGCCATAACGATTTTGAATAAGGCTGACTTGTGGCTTTTTAATTTTCTCCCACTTGGACTATTCGAGTATGTGAAGATGTTCGGGAATATTTTCTTTCAGGAAAATCTTCTGTCCGGACTTTTGGTGATGATAGCAATTGGTTTATACAGCAGAATTTCGCTTATTTACGGTCTCTGGGGAGGCATCCTTGGAATGATTACTTATCTGTTTCTACATGGATCATTAGATGGTTTTCATGGCTTGAACTATGTATTGGTTTCTCTGGCATTCGGAGGTTTTTTTATTGTCACAAATCGCCACGGATTTGTATTTACATCTCTCGCTATCGTATCCGCGGGTTTGATGGATTTAGGTGTTACTACTGTGTTAAAGGGGATTTCTGTCAATATAGACAATGAATTACCATCACTTGTTTTTGCATTTAATGCTGTAACAATTTCGTTTTTATTCCCTCTGAAGATGTTACCCCATGCGTTCCACTCTTTTAGGTTGATTCCCGTTCCACTTTCTGTAATTAAAAATCCTGAGACAAATTTGAAATGGTATCGCCGCTGGTCTGGACAGAAAATGCAACAGAGAACTATTCTAACCTTGCCGTTTAATGGAAAGTGGTGCGTGTTACAGGGAAACAATGGAGAGTGGACTCACAAAGGAGTAGGTCGATTCGCATGGGATTTTATTGTTCGAGATGATAGAGGACATCAGGCTGGTGGATTTGGGTTGAACGTGACGGATTACTATGCGTATGGACTCCCCGTACTTGCACCAGCTCCTGGTGTGGTCTATTCTCTGGAAAATTCCATTGATGATAATCCTCCCCAGAAAGCCAATACGGAACGAAACTGGGGGAATTATATCATTCTGGATCATGGCAATGGGGAGTATTCTGAGTTAAGTCATTTTAGAAAAGGAAGTATCCAGGTAGTCGCTGGTCAATCGGTAAAACGGGGTGAAATTTTAGGTAATTGTGGTAATTCAGGTCGTTCTCCTGTACCACATATTCATTACCAACTTCAATCATCACCGGCTTTAAATTCTCCCACCATCAAAACAACCTTTTCTGAAGGAGTGAGGAATGGAAAGATTCTCACCCATTTTGTTCCCATTGAAGAAGATAAGATTGCCCCTGTCTCAATCGATGGGGATGAGGAATGGTCCCTTTTGGGGCGAGAGGGAGAAGAGTGGGTTTTTCAGGTTCGAAAGGGACCTTTTAAATTTCATGAAACGTTAAGATTTGGCACTAATGAGTCAGGGTTACCCGGAATTTTATCTATGAATAGTACATTCTGGCATATTGTGGATCTTCCGTCGTTTTTGGAAATTCGTCCGGATTTTAAAACCTATCCCTCACTATTAAGTCGATCTGGGTGGATGGACATTGTAGGAGAACGGTTGATTCTGCCAAAAAAATTTAAAAATGGGTCAACGTGGAACAAAGGTTATTGTTATCTTGAGGACAAAATCTGGAAAATTGAAACTGATGGGAAATTATTTTACATCGATACCGAAAAGAATGTGATTACTAAGGTGACTTTTATAAATCAAGAAAAATTCAGCTTTATTCTTTTAAACACATATAAGTTGAAAAGATAGTAATTTTGTTAATTCCGTCTTTATTAGAGGTATAACCGATGGAGGCTTTATATAATCTATTTATTAATGGAGAGTGGGTAAGAACCGCAAAAGAGATGAAGGTTCTGGATAAATATTCTGGATCCGTTATTGGAACGGCTTCGGTTGCTGATGAAAATGATGTAGAAAAAGCGATCGTCACAGCCTGTGACTCATTTCCTGAAATGAGTGAACTCTCAGCATATCGTAGAGCCGAGATACTTACTCAAATCGCTGGTGGAATTAAGGAACGAGCTGAGGAAATTGCAGAAGTTATCGCCGGTGAAGCAGGAAAAGCGTGGAAGTATGCTATTGGTGAGGTGAATCGGTGTGTGGAAACCTTTACTTTTGCAGCTGGTGAAGCCAGAACTCTACACGGTGAAACTGTTCCTATGGATGCCTCTACCGCGGGAGAGGGTCGGTTTGGGTTTTGGATCCGGGAACCAGTAGGTGTGGTGGTAGCCATTTCCCCTTTCAATTTTCCGCTAAATCTGGTAGCTCACAAGGTAGCACCGGCCATTGCCGCTGGCTGCCCTGTGGTGTTAAAACCTGCTTCATGGACACCTATTACCGCCTTACTCCTGGCGGAAATGATCGAAGAAACCAACTTGCCAAAAGGTGCTTTTAATGTGGTGATTGGAGGTGGTTCTACTGTAGGAAAACAACTTGTTACCGATCCCAGACCAGCAAAAGTGACCTTCACCGGTTCTCCACCTGTGGGTCTGTGGATAAAAAAGAATTGTGGCATGAAAAAGGTGACCCTTGAACTGGGAAGTAATTCAGGTGTTATCATCGATATTGATGCTGATCTGGACCTGGCTGTGGAACGATGTTTGATGGGAGCCTTTGCAAACTCGGGTCAAGTGTGTATTTCTGTACAACGGATTTATCTGCATGAAAAAATAGCAAAAGAATTTACTGATAAATTTCTGAATGGTGTAAAAAAGCTCAAAATAGGGAATCCACTGGAGAAAGATACCGATGTGGGGCCTATGATAGATCCTGCAGAAGTGGATCGGGTAGAATTGTGGATTGAGGAGGCTGTCTCTAGAGGAGCTGAAGTACTTGCGGGGGGGAATCGTGTTAGCAATCGGGTTTTTCCACCAACAGTGCTTAATAATGTTTCTCCTGATATGAAGGTTGTGAAAGATGAAGTTTTTGGACCGGTTGTTTCCCTCTTTACTTTCGATGATCTTTCCTCAGCTATATCGGAGCTGGATCGTTCTCAGTATGGATTACAGGCTGGAATATTCACCAAGCAAATTGACCATGCAATGAAAGCGATTAAGCGAATTAATGTTGGTGGAATTATGATTAATGATGTTCCCACTTTTCGTGTTGATCACATGCCGTATGGAGGGAACAAATTAAGTGGAATTGGTAGAGAGGGATTGCGATTTGCTATAGAAGAAATGACTCAGATTAAAATGGTATGTATCAAACCGTAAGGAGTTGGATGGTGGTTTTTTTCGTGAATTCAACTATTCAATGCAACTCAATTGTTTTGAAAGAAGGGAAAGCTGCTGAATACTCCGCATTTCTTTCAAGACGAAATAAAATGAGGTGCACAAATGAGAAAATTCAAGTAGTTCATCCGAGAGCAAAGATACGGAATTCATCTTATGTTTGACCGGGGAATTTTCAGTTCTGTCGTTGCTTCTGCAGCTATGACCGCCAGTTCTGTATCTGTTGTAACAAATTCACTCTGACTGAGGAAAAGGTCAGTTATATTACCCTGATTTTACAATTTAAATTTTTTCTTGACTTTAACATAAAATGTGATTACCATCACATACGAAGTATATTTATATGAATATAAACTTAGAGCATTTAGGCAAAAAAGTCAGTGAAGTTGGCATAAAGTGGGAATGCCAACAATGTATTTCCTATCCTAGCATCGAAGTATTTCTACTTATCAAGAATCGTTTGGCGAAAATGGGGTTATCTTTCTCATAATTTGGGAAGCGATAATCGCTAACTAACAACAAAAAAGGAGGGTTTACAATGGCTACATTAAAAGATACATTTACCACAATTACAGGATGGGCGAAAGATATTGTGGATCTCGGTTTGGCTCTTGCTCTGGTATTTCTGGTGGTGGATATTTTGTTTGGTGTAACTACCGGTATCGTAGCTAATATCGCTGATCTGATTGCCAGTTTTGTAGATGAAGGAATAGTTGGTCTTATTGCCTTCATAGTCTTTCTGGCAATCTACCGGAAATAAGTAATTAAGAAAAAATACTCGTCCCCTCGGTTTGAGGGGACGCCCCCCCCTTCCTTTCCATATTTTATAGAAAGCTATGGGAGGATAGGGAAAGGATCGGTAACTAATCAATAGGGAAAGGGAAAGATAATATGGCAGGATTAAAAGATACAATTAATGGTGTAACCGCGTGGTTGAAAACATTTTTTGAATTGGGTGTGGCGCTGATTTTACTCTTTATCATTATCGATATCCTGTTTCCTGGAACCACAGGTGTTGTTGATAATGTCGGTGAAGTTGTTGCCAGTTTTTCTAGAGAAGGTATTGTAGGAGTTATAGCATTACTATTCTTCCTGTGGATCTTTAAGAAATAGTAGATTACTTAGATGGAAAAAACGCTTCTTAGCGTTTTTTCTTTTTATTTTTCCATACGCAAAATAAACGGAGTCTTTGACTTCAATTTATTAAGCAAATTTATTTTTTACCGCGCTCATTCGGTAAAAACGTCATCCCTATAATATTTATCTAACTTTCAAACCGCTTATATTCTATAAATTTTAATTTGGTAGTAGCGAAAACTCAATCCTTGCATGGTGAGATGTGTCCGATTATTTGTTCATCACTAACGTTGGTGAAAACAATTATTCTTTTTTTCAATTGTTAATGCCTTGATTTTCATGGAGGGTGGATGTAATTTTGTTAACAAAAGGGAGGAGTTAAATTGGAAATATTATTAGCACAAAGCAGTCAAACACCGGGTGGGGGAGGATTAGCACAATTTTTACCATTCATTCTAATATTCTTAATCATTTATTTTTTAATGATCCGACCTCAGACGAAGCGACAAAAAGAAAAAAGACAGATGCTAGAAAACCTGAAGAAGGGAGATCATGTCGTGACTAGTGGTGGAATTTATGGAAAGATTACGAGAATAATAGAAAAGGATTCGATTCTCGTTCTCTCTATAGATAAAAATGTATCGATTCATGTGTCTAAAAGTGCCATTGCAAATTTGGTCCCAAAAAGTTCAAAAGATAAGGAAAAGTAATGGCTGTCCTGAATGTTGCCTTATATGGTAATCCCATTTTACGTAAACTGACAAAAAGAGTTGAGGATTTTGACAGTTTATCTGTCTTGATTGGGAATATGTTTGATACAATGTATGAAAATGAGGGAATGGGGCTTGCTGCCAATCAAGTTGGTTTTGATTTACACCTTGCGGTTGTGGACATAAGCGCATATGATGAATTTGCTGAGCCTGAGGTATTTGTTAATGGTGAAATTATAGAAAGTTGGGGTTCGTCTGTTGGTGAAGAAGGGTGTCTCAGTCTCCCAGAAATAAGGGTTGATGTGGATCGTTCTGAATTTATCAAATTTAAATATCAGGATCGACAAGGAAAATATCAAGAAAGAGAATTTAACGGATTAATGGCACGAGTTATCCAACATGAGATGGATCATCTTAACGGAATATTCATTGTGAATCGAATCAGTCCATTAAAATTGATTCAGTTTAAGAAGAAGTTGAAGGAGATCTCAAACTCTTCTCAAGTAAAAGAGACTGAAAAAGATTTATCTGGAATTGTTTTATAAATTGTAGCGCCATGCGCCTAATTTTTATGGGGAATCCAATTTTTGCGATTCCCACCTTATCTTTACTCCATAATTCCCAACATGATCTTATAGCAGTTGTGACGAATCCTGACAAGCCTCGAGGTCGTGGGAGAAGATATCTTCCGACAGCAGTAGCAAAATTTGCCAGCGAGAACGGCATCCCAATTTTGAAACCTGTCTCATTAAAAGACAATATGTTCCAGGAGTCCATTCAGGAGATGAATGCCGATCTATTCATCGTAGTAGCCTTTAAAATTTTACCGAAAAGTCTTTTAAAAATACCTGCAACAGGGTCTGTCAATCTTCACCCATCCATGTTACCTAAATATCGAGGTGCAGCTCCCATCCAGTGGGTGTTGATGAATGGAGAGTCAAAAACAGGATTAACAACTTTCTTCCTCAACCCCAAAGTGGATACGGGTGATATAATTTTACAGAAGAAAGTCGTAATCTTTCCGGATGATGACGGTGGAAATCTTTCCCATCGGATGTCTCGTTTAGGAGCACACATTATGTTAGATACAATCAACCTTATTATGAGTGGAAAGTTTCAAACTGAGAGTCAGAAGGAAGAAAGGGCAACCAATGCGCCAAAGATTACTCCCGAGATATGTCGCATTGATTGGTTAAAATCTGTTTTTGAAGTTCACAATCTTATTAAAGCCCTTTCTCCTGTCCCAGCTGCCTACACGTTTTTGATGGGGAAAAGATTAAAAATCTTGAAATCTTCACCATCTTCAAGATCTGCTACGACTCCCGGGGAAGTAGTGGAGTGTAATCACAATCAATTGATTGTATCATGTGGCGTAGGGTGTATAAAGATTCTGGATGTGCAATTAGAAGGGAAACAAAGGATGTCAGTAGATAAATTCCTGTTAGGAGCACGGATTAAATCAGGGTTTATTCTTGGTTAAGGGGGTGGAATAGAATAACTCACATGTATTATAGATGTAATTAATTGTCTTATAACACATTATGGATTTTAATCCGATGAATAATATTATTCCACCTCCTAAACGAGAAAATTCCCGTTTTCACACCATTCAGATCCTTACCGAATTTGATCGAGAGAATCCTCGACTATCCCGTCTTTTCTCAGACTATTTTAGCTCACATTCCTTACCTAAATCGGAAAGGATGACAATCACTCACCTTGTTCAGGAGACCACCCGTTGGCGGGGATATCTTGATCATGTTCTCTCAACTTTGTACAACCGTCAGTATAAAAAAGTTGAGTATCGACTAAAGAATATTTTACGGTTGGGATGTTACGAATTGATTTTTCGTGAAAGAACACCTTCCTACGCGATAGTAAATAGCGCTGTAAATCTGGCAAAAGGATTAGTGAACAGAAAGGCTGGCGGACTTGTTAATTCAATATTAAGGCAAATTGATTCTACATATCAGCCTGATATTGATACCCTTTCAGGTGAAAGTAGTGTTGAGGAAATTTCATTATTGACATCTCATCCTTCCTGGATGATAGACCGGTGGTTGAGACATTTTGGTTTTTCGAATACCATAGACCTATGCCAGTGGAATAATTCTATACCTCAATTTACAATTCGCCGAAGTCAATTAAGGATTGACAGTGAAACATTAGAAAAGTTTTTAACACATTCAGAGATTGATTGGAAAAAATGTGAATTTGATTCAAATTTTTATTTTGTAAACCGTATTGTTCATTTAAGAAATAGCGATGAATTCAAAGCAGGATGTTTTTCATTTCAGGACATTTCAGGTGGAATAGTGACCAATCTTATAGAAGGTCAAAAGGGGGATTATATTCTGGATGTCTGTGCTGCACCTGGTGGGAAATCGACCTATCTGGCAGAACGTTTTGGAAACAATATCACCATTCATTCATATGACGTGAATGAGGATCGATTAGAAAAGATTAAAGAAAATGTAAAGAGGTTGCGGTTGCATAATATCACTGTTGAGAAGAAAGATGCCACAAGGGATCATTATCCACCCGCTAACACTATTTTAATAGATGCACCGTGTACTGGGACAGGTGTCATGGCAAAGAGAGCCGATTTGAGATGGCGACGGCGAAAGGAAGATATCCGGGAAATGCAGCAACTTCAACTCGACATTTTAAACAATGTCACCCTAAGTATTCAGACAGGTAACGAGATTATTTACACAACCTGCAGTCTTGAACCGGAGGAAAATTGGGGTGTCATTAAAAAGTTCTTACATCACAACGATGACCTTTATATTTTTCCTTTAGAAACAAGAATTGATTCAAATTTCATTGATAATCATAGTGCCATCTGTACCTTTCCCCCTCGGGATAATATGGATGGTGTATTTGCAGTAAAGTTAATTAAACAGTGATCCGAATATTCTTTAGATATCTTTTTATTATATGTGTAGTAACAGGAATGTTTTTCCTGATTCTCGACAAAATTGTGATGCCTTTATATGTGTCTCATTCTCAAAGCCGGTATCTTCCCAATGTAGTGGGTTTACCCTTTGAGGAGGCGAGGAATCGATTGGAAGTTGAGGGATTTTCTGTCCTTAAAGGGGATGTGAAGTACACCGATCAATTCCTCCCAGGGACGGTAATTGACCAGTATCCCAAATCTTTTATGCGTGTAAAACCGGGACGTAGGGTGCGATTGACCTTATCCGAACGTGAGAAAATGGTGATGGTGCCAGATGTGGTGGGGAAATCCATCAGAAGTGCGAAATTGGAAATTCAAGAATCTCGACTCCGTATCGAATCTGAATTAAGCGAATATGACTCAGAGGTACCCAAGAATGTAATTAAATGGCAGCATCCAAGAGCCGGAGACTACCTTCGGCCGGGTAGTGGAATGACCATCATTGTCAGTCAGGGGAGACCACCGGATTTTTACCAGGTTCCCCAATTGTTTGGATTAAGTCTGGAGAAGGCAAAAGAATTGTTACATCGGGAAGGACTGGAGGTGGGTCGTATTTATTACAGGCAAAATGAGGACCTTTTACCCAATACGGTGTTAGAGCAGTCAATCGAGGCTGAAACCATCCTGGATCGTCCAGTCCCAGTTGATATTACAGTTAGCATTCTTGATCTTGATGATGTGTACAGAAGTTTGATGGAAAAAAAGTGAGATTTTGAAATACCAACACGAAATATACAGGAAACTCATTCATATTTTCTGGTCATTGGTTCCACTTAGTTACTATTTTTGTTTTAATAGATCAATTATGTTATGGATTTTGGGTATTGGAACTATCGGGATATTAGTAGTGGAAATACTGCGGATGAGTACCCCTTTAGTAGGAAAGGTATTTGAATTTATCTTCGGCAAAATTGTACGTGTCAGCGAGGAAAGGTCATTTACAGGGGCTACGTTTACTCTCATAGGATCCTTTGTGACGATATTAATTTTTGAGAAAGAAGTTGCAGTCGTTGCGTTATTGATACTTACAATGGCTGACTCCCTGGCGGCGTTAGTTGGTGTGAAATGGGGGAAAATCCCACTTTTAGGTAAGTCTGTTGAGGGGACAGCAACCTTTTTTATAATTGGTATCGCTATCGTTTTCTGCTTCCCGGAACTCTCACGATTTCCAGCAGTCTGCGGGGTTATAACTGCCACCATTATTGAATTATTACCATCCCCGATTAACGATAACCTTATGATTCCCATCACTGCAGCTGCAACAATTTCTATTGGGAATTTACTAATATGAGTTTTTTAGCACCGACACTTCTCTGGGGGCTCCTGGCAGCTACCATCCCTATAATCATTCATCTATTCAGTCTTAGAAGAACACGTACTGTTCATTTCAGTTCCATTCGATTTATTAAAGAATTGGAACATGAGACTATTAAGAAATTGAAACTTCGCCAGTGGTTGCTGTTGATTCTTAGAACACTAGCCATCGTATTCATTGTTCTGGTTTTTGCAAGACCGGTTAAAATTGGTTATTTCCCTCCATTGGGTGCAGGATCTCAAACGGTGAAAATGGTTATCTTATTGGATAATTCTGCATCCATGTCGGCGAAATATGATGGAGAATCTCTGCTGAACAGGGCGAAAAATATAGTTGTTAACATATTAGAAAATGTGGAAGGTGATATTAATCTCGACATTTATCAAACAACCCCCCTTATGCTGCATTTCTCTGGTGAATTCGTATCTTCGCAAGATGTACGGGATGTGTTAAACAATATTGAGGAATCAAAGGGGGAAGACAACCTCTGGCAAGTAATCAATAACCTTTTAAGGGAGACGGAATTTTCTGATGAAAGCTCCTTTCAGAGGGCAAATCGTGAGTTTTATCTATTCAGTGATTTTCCTCAAATTGATCCAAGTATAGTACTGTACGAAAGTAGCCGGGATGTGACTGAAGGTGATGGTTTTTCAAAATGGCGTTTTTTCCTGTTTCAACAACCCGATATTGTGGATAATGTATCCGTCTCATCGGCAGAGATAACTTCTCAATTGAGATTACCCGGTCAGATGGTTGATATTTCTGTCCGGGTGAATAATAAAGGTAAAATTCCTAGAAAGAATATCCCCATTCAACTCTATTTTGATGATGATCGAACGGGACAGGTAGTCTCTGACTTTGATCCTATGAAAAGTAAAGACTTTCTTTTTCAGGCATATCCCAAGTATAGCGGGTTTGTCCATGGATTTATTGAGATATTAGAAGATGATTATTTATTGGATAATCAAATTTTCTTTCAGTTTGCTATACCACCTCAAATCAAGTGTAAAGTAGTTAGCCAAACTGAGGACGATATTTTGCTTTTGAGATATGCTCTCACGTCAATTAATGTTGACTCAGAATTTGTCATAGTTGAGGAGCTGGTTAACCCTAATCCAAACACATTACATCTCTCGGATACAGATGTATTAATCCTTATTGATCCTCCACAGTTTCAACAGAAAGTGCTGGATGAATTGGAGAAATATATGGGAGGTGGCAATGATATAATCGTATTTCTTGGTGAGGAATACGCCAAAAAATCCTTCCATTCTCTCATCTCTTCCCTTTCTTTTCCTTACGCAAGAGGGTTAGTGGAATTAGGAGGTAATGCGTTTCACGAGGTCATGGATATTGATTTGGATCATCCTGTTTTTGCTGATTTTGGACTGAAAGATCTGGAGGATGAGATGCCCCAGGTGTTTAAACATATGAAACTGGAGATGAATCAAAATGATAAGGTTCTGTTAACTTTGTCGGATGGGGATCCTCTCCTTCTAGAAATGATAAATCCCAGTCAAAGTACATTTATTTTTTCCATTCTTCCTAGTTTGCAATGGTCAGATATGCCGATACGGGGATTATTCGTTCCTTTACTCCATCGAATGCTTGTCTATTGCACCACCGAAAGCAGGTTCGATCGAACGTATACTGTCGGTGACTCGTTTACCATTCCATTGGATCAGAGTGTTCTGTCTAAAGAAATTGAGATGTGGAAACCATCAGGACAGCGGTCTTTGCTTGTCCCCGAATATCAGAGCGAAGAATTGGTCATGGATGAGCTTGATGAGGTTGGTGTGTATGATTTGTTAGCTGGCGGAAAACATTTTTTTTCCTTTGTGGTAAATATTTCTCGAGATGAGGATCCAGCGAATAGACTTTCAAAAAGACAGTTGTTTGATTACTTTCCTTCAGACAGAACACGTTTGGTTACCTGGCAGCATGATCCCATAGCTTTTGTCAGAAAGGCTCGGCGGGGTACCGAGTTGTGGCGTTTGTTTTTATTAGCTGCTCTGGTAATGCTGGCTTTAGAATCTTGGGTGGGACGAGTACGAAAAGAGGAATTGAGAGAATGATTGACAGGAATAATACTGCGACTGAACTTGAATTATTCACTCGCAATTTGAAAAGACACAAGTACCCTGATATAACATAATGATATTTCTCCCAATGGGACCCCCTCTGCGAAAAAACATAACCCGATTTCTTCATCAGGTGAATTCGCCAGGCACTCGACTGGTAATTCGAGTAATTGTTTTTAACTCACTGAGATATTGTCGAATAACAAACTCTAATCTTAAAAAAGATGATGAATAAATCAGGTGAAAAGACGTTTCTTGTTGGGACAATTCATCATGAAATAACCGAGACAACAGTCACCGAACATCTTGATGAACTGGAACAGTTAGCAGTAACGGCTGGTGCCGAAGTGATTGGGAGATTCGTCCAGAAAAGGGACCGAATCAACCCGCGTTATTTCGTTGGTAAAGGAAAAGCTGAGGAGATTATAAATCAGGCAAAGGCTCTGGGAGTGCAGCTCATTATTTTCGATGATGAACTATCACCATCCCAGGTCAGGAACTACCTCAAACTGGAAAATAACATAAAGGTAATTGATCGAACGGGTCTTATTCTGGACGTTTTTAGACAGCATGCTCGAACACAGGAGGCAAAAACGCAGGTGGAGTTAGCTCAGTTGCAATATTTGCTGCCACGTTTGACTCGAATGTGGACACATCTTGAACGTCAAATGGGAGGGATTGGAACTCGTGCTGGTGCGGGTGAGACTCAGATCGAAGTAGATAGACGATTGATACGGGATCACATTGCGAGACTCCGTCTGGATTTAAAAAAAATCGAAAAGCAGCGTGAAGTACAGGGTAAACAGAGACGGGATGAATTTCGTGTGGCTATTGTTGGATATACTAATACTGGAAAATCAACACTGATGAATGCTCTCACAGGAGCAGATATTCCTGTTCAAGATCAGCTGTTTGCAACTTTAGATACGACAATCCGTCTCCTTAATTTAGACAACAATCATAAAATTTTACTTAGTGATTCTGTCGGTTTCATCCGAAAATTGCCACATACCCTTGTAGCTTCATTCCGCAGTACCCTCAAAGAGGTTCTCGAAGCCGATATCCTCCTGATTGTTCTCGAGGCAAATAGCCTTGTAATTGACAAACAACTGCAAACTGTCCGTGAAGTGTTGATGTCCATAGGTGCTGAGGACAAGGAATCAATCCTGGTGATGAACAAAATTGATATCATTGAAGATTCCCCAGTTCTTCAATCGTTAAAATCCAGATTTCCCGAAGCGGTTTTTATATCGGCGCTGAACCACTTAAGACTTGATAAATTATTAGAGAAGGTGGTTGAGATTATGGACAAATCCTATAGAACTGTTACAGTTTCGTTTGATCCTTCTCGCTGGAAGGAGATTTCTTCGATATACGACCAGGTGGAGGTTCTTGATTCTGTATACGATGCAGATAGAGTGAGTCTTACCATAAGGGGACATCACACTCAAGTAACAAGGATTAGAGCATTGTCAGAAAATGGGAGTAAACATGAAAATTAACGTTGGGCAGGTCACATTAGAAATCATTCAGGGGGATATCACGGAACAATCCACTGAAGCAATTGTGAACGCAGCTAACAATTATCTCTGGATGGGAGCTGGAGTGGCGGGAGCAATTAAGCAGAAAGGCGGGCAGATAATCGAAGATGAAGCGGTGGCAAAAGGACCTATTGAAGTTGGAGATGTAGTTATAACAACAGGAGGGAAGTTAACTGCAAAGTATGTCATTCACGCCGCCGGGATGGGTCAGGATCTTCAAACAAGTGAGGAGATTGTACGGAAAGTGACTATCCGCTGCTTGGAGTTAGCGGAAGATAAGGGAATCGAGTCACTCTCATTTCCTGCTATTGGGACTGGTATTGGGGGATTCGGAATTCATTACTGTGCTAAAATTATGCTTGAAGAAACGGAGAGCTATCTGGTATCCGCGAAAAATCTGGAAGAAGTCAGGTTTGTTCTATTTGATAAAGATTCTTTTCGCGTTTTTGACAACCAACTGCGATCAATGTTTTCAAAATAATTGGTAGATTCTGAAGAGAACCATCCCTCAATTATTACAACATTTAGAAGTTGATTCTAATCAAAAAAAACCTTCTTTAGAGGATTTACTACTCCCGCTGTGCATCGGAATACTGCATCCGATAAGGAAAGGGAGGTATAACGGTAATTGGATGACCAGAGAATTTCTCCCGTCTCTTTGGAAATCATCTGAACATTAATACCAACAGCGGAATTGATATACTTAATCTGTTTTGATTCAGTAATATCTCCCTCATAGTTCGTCACCGTTTCTGTAGTGGTTGTTTTGTATTCAATCTCTTCGTCATCGGTTAAGACAGGTTCTGACTCCTCGACGATTTCCGTGACGGTTCGACCTTTATTCATTGTCGAAATTGGGATGACAACAACAAGGTGATCAGTAAATTCAGTGATTGTACAGACGAAAAATACATCGGGAGATGACAAACTGATTTTATAATCGCCGCTGGATGTCGAGACCTGCGATATGGCTGCTTCTTCATATAACTGTTCAAGTTTTTCCCGCTCTACTACATTCAGACCTAATTTCATGAATTGGTGAATCAAACTTCGGGAGACAATTTCCCCCGATCCTGGAAAGGATTCAAAATCATTGATTGGAGCAATGGATACTGTGTGAATTTTAGAAAAATCATATCCTGGTTTCACTACCGCAACCGAAGAGCAGGAAAGCATGTAAAAACAAGGGACGAGAAAAAGAGTTCGAAGTTTCATTAATTTACTTCAAACTATTAATGTGGAATTGAGCTTCGGTTTTAATTGAATCAGTTTCCGAGTATAAGATACAATTTTCCCATGCTGTGATGGCTCTGTCTATCTGACCTAGCATTTCTAATATTTGTCCCTCCAACCTATAAAGTTCAGCATTTTCAGGTTGTAATTGTATCGCTTTCTGGATGTCCTTCAGAGCATCTTCATATTTTTCTTCTGATATGCAGGTGACAACATTCCCCAGTAATTCCCAGATGTCAGCTTGAGGTGAAGTAATTTGATTTTTTGTTTTATCTTGAGAGAAGATTGTTATTGGATTAAAAATTAAAATAGTTGTGAATAAAAATAGAACCAATGTCTGTCTCATAGAATTTCCTATTATAGTATTAATATTAATCAATTTTCCCCCGGTTGATGGGCGTTTATGGAAACCGATTTTATCACGGTGGGCACCTCCCGAATGGTTCAAGTTTCCTTCATCCAAACACCGATAAATCAGAGTAGGAAAGGCCTGCTTTCGTCATCCGGAGTACAGTTCCCTATTTTTATTATTGAAGGTTCCAAAACTACCAACATCAGCCAGGGGAAACTATGTATGACTTAAATAAACATATGGGAAAAAGCTCTACAGCAATATTACGCAGAATTTTAGTATTTGTAAATAGAAAAGTGTATAAAAGCTCCCGTCAGCTATCTATGGAGAAGGAGCGGAATGTGAGATTATTGGATTAGTTATTTCCGAGAATATAGAAAATTTTCTATCTTTATATTTTAGAAGCTATGGGTGGATTGGTCGCTCGAGTTTTCAGTTTATTGTCATATTTCAAGAGACGGCGATAGTATTCAAATGTTTTACCGCTCTGATGCCAGTTATCAAAACGAGCTATAATTTCCACTTCGCCGGAAAATTTTTTTGATACCCCTTCCCGGACGTGACCTGTTACGTATTTGAATCCTTTCTTTTTCGCCCAGCTAAGGTATACTCTCTTCAATGTTTTACCCAACCCGCTTCCCTTGTATTTTTTCATCATCACGAAGGCATAAGTGTAGAGCGTATTGTTCTCCCCAATATTTTTATCACATTGAAAGGATGGATCGTTGGAAAATAATTCCAGTGGGACACCAATGATGTACCCAATAATTTCCCCATGAAAACGTGCTACAAAAGGAAGCGTTTGGGGATAATTGAAGTATTTCCTGATAGCAGGTTTGGTTAGGCGGATATTTTCATTATATTCCTCAACCAGAGATTCGGAAATCAGGATCAATTGAGGAATGTCTATTTCCCCAACCCACTCTATCAGTTCAATCTGGAAATTTAAGGGCGAAGAAGCAATGATCTTGGATCGGGTAGTTTCTGCAATCTCCAGCGTGAGTTGTTCAGGATACTTCTCGCCGGCTGATGAAGGTTTTTTGTTTTTTTCTTTTTTTATCACGTTGTTTTCAATTACATCCATTTGAAGATAGTTTAGCAACCGGAAAGAATGAAACACGCTTAAAAACCAGTTTATTTGTGCTAATAGAATAAGACTTGTAACAACAATGTGTCAATAGAATTGTTTTGAATTAATCTGTTTTATCATTAAACACATAACCCGTTCCGGTAGTGAATTTCTTTCCATTGTATCTCCACCTTTATCTACGTAATTTTACCATCCGTTATGAATTTTACAACACAACTTATCCAGAAAATATCTGAGAAGAAATCTATTTTGTGCGTAGGAATTGATATTGATCCCGACAGGATAGAGATAAAATCATCTCCGACTCTTGAGGGCTTAAAGAAATATACATTGAAGGTTATTGATGCAACGCGGAATATTGCGGTAGCTTATAAGCCCAATATGGCTTTTTTTGAGAGATGGGGAAGTAAAGGATATCAGTGGTTGGAGGAAATGCTGGAATATATTGGGAAGGATACCATTTTGATCTGTGACGCCAAGAGAGGTGATATTGGAAATACAGCAAGACAGTATGCAATCTCAATATTTGATCATTTTGGTTTTGATGCTGTAACTGTTTCTCCTTATATGGGCTCCGATTCCATTTCCCCATTTATTGAGAGACCTGAGAAAGGGGTATTTGTACTCTGCCTGACATCAAACCCAGGTTCCAGGGAATTGCAACTATTGCGGGCTGATGGTAAACAGGTTTATATGAATGTTATCAAAATGGTCAATAGATTGAATACAAATCGTAACTGCGGACTGGTGGTTGGAGCGACCCAAGGAGATGAAATAGCCAAAGTTCGCCGGGAATCGGGTACTTTGCCATTTCTGATTCCGGGAATAGGCGCACAGGGGGGAGATCTGGAAGCTGCAGTGAAGGAAGGGAACCGAAATGGGGTAGCGATTATAAATGTATCTCGCAGTATTTTGTATGCTAGAGATCAGAGTGAGGGAGCAATTCGAGCTTCTGCCCGGAATTTTCAGGAACAAATGAATGACGCACTATTTGATCTACGGAGGAATCTTTGAAAGAACTTCTTAATCTTATGAAATCATCGGGGGCTATTCTCGAAGGACACTTTCAACTTACCTCAGGAAGGCACAGTGATGTCTATCTTGAAAAATTCAGGTTGCTGGAAAATCCTGAGATAGTGGAAAAGTTGGGAGTGATGATGGCTGATCAATTTAACGATGAAGCTGTTGATGTTGTTCTTGGTGCAGCCATTGGGGGTATCTTGCTCAGCACTGCAACAGCAAAAGTTATAGGTACCAAAGGTATTTTTGCTGAAAGAGTGAATGGGAAGTTACAGCTTCGCAGGGGATTTCAAATAAACTCTAATGATCGAGTCCTCATAGTGGAAGATATTATCACAACAGGTGGTTCGGTAATAGAATCGGTGGAAGTTGTTAAACAATATAGAGCGGTGCCTGTTGGAGTAGTTTGCTTGGTGGATCGCAGTCAAACCCGGGCGGATTTTGGATGTCCCACAAAAATGCTTCTGAGATATCCTGCAATTTCCTGGGAACCTGATGAGTGTCCTCTGTGTAGGAAGGGTATTTCAATTGAATCAAGAGGGAGGAGCGGAAAAAGATGAAGAAGTTTTACTACCTATGTTCTGGGTTAATATTATCGATAATAATTACCCTGACAGGTTGCGGGAAAAAATCTGTAGATCTAGCGGTTATTGAGACAGACTACGGTCAGATGGTCATTCGGTTTTTTGAGAATGATGCTCCCAAACACGTGGAGAGTTTTAAAACCCTGGCACGTGAGGGATATTTCGATGGGACAACCTTTCATCGGGTAGTACCCGGATTTGTGATTCAGGGAGGAGATCCAAACTCCAGCGATGAAGATAGATTTAATGACGGAATGGGTGGACGAGCAGGCAAATTTTACGGAATTGGTAGGGAAGATGATCCTGACAGCTGGTTTCTTCCTGCGGAGTTTAATAACCACCGTCACATTCGAGGTACCGTGTCAATGGCTCGTTCTATGGATGAGAATAGTGCTGGGAGTCAATTTTTCATATGTATGGACAGCTTACCACAACTAAATAATAAGTATACTGTATTTGGTCAGATTGTTAAAGGTGGAGAAGTATTAGATTCTATTGTGAGTGTGGATACACCCAAAAAATTAAATCCCAACTATCATCTCCCAGATGGAGACAATCCCATTGAGCCTGTACAGATGAAGGTTAGGATAACAACAGATAAAGAGCTTGAGATTAACATTATGGAGGACAAATGAGTAAGTCGTTAAAAATTGGACTTGCCTTAGGGGGAGGTGGCGCTCGGGGTGCTGCACATATCGGGGTACTCCAAGTCCTTCATGATTATGGAATACCCATTCATACCATCGCTGGTACATCTGCTGGAGCTATTATGGGTGCAATGTATGCAGCCACATTAGATCCCTATTGGATGGAAGAGCGTTATCGTGATATGTTAGCAAGTGACGAATTTAAATCGATGGGTACACGAAGATTAAAGAAAGATGAAAAAGAATCTGATTCTATTATCAGTCAAATCGGTAAAATCGTAAAGGATAAACTCATCTTAAACCTAACAATGACTCGAAAAGGTATTATCGACAGAGATAAACTGGAGGCAACGATCAGGTACCTTCTTCCAGTACGGACTTTTAAGGAATTGAAGATTAATCTTAGTGTAGTGTCAACGGATTTGAATAGTGGTACAGGGATTCAGTACACCACAGGGAATTTGATTGGTCCTGTAGTTCAAAGTTCTTCAATCCCCGGTTATGTGAGACCCATACTGCAGAACAATCAACTTATCATGGATGGAGGAGTCAGTACACCGTTACCCATAAATAGTTTGTTGGAATCAGAGGTGGATTTTACAATTGCTGTTGATATTTCCCGAAAGAAGATGAGGAATCTTGGTAACTTGAATATGTTAGACATTCTAGCCAGGTCGGACCAGATTCAATCTGTACACCTGGCGGATGAATTGGCAAAAAAAGCAGATTTTATTATTTCACCGGATGTGAAGGGGGCTCACTGGTCATCATTTCAATACACTAATGAATTTATCGAAAATGGAAGGGTTGCCGCAGAAGAAAAGATAGAAGATCTGGAGAAAAAAATAACCCGTCATCAAACTCGGCAACACCAATTTAGGCAGTGGTTAAGGTCAAAGATTTGAACGTAATTATTCACCTGATATTCATTTTGTTTGTCTGTTTTATACCTAACATTTTACTCATAATAACGATAACCCATTGAAAATACCCACTTGTTAATAATGTACAGAACATCAATCAATTTTAGAGGAAATAAACATTATGGTTCTTTACCGACTTGTCCAGCTCTTGACGGATCCATCAAAAGCCTGATAGGTTTGTGATTATAAGTAAGGTGTGAATATGGAAAAGCTCGCTTTTGAAACATATAGGGAGACCCTTAGGAATGATCGGAACAGGAAGATTAAAGCTTCAGGACCTCCCCTCTTTCTCCTCTGTATAGACTGGAGAGATGGGTAACAAGTGTTCGGAGACAAATCCGTAACAGCCTGGACAAAATTGCATATAAAAATGTTTGATGAAACACCCTTTTAAGGTTTAATGGAGGACCGTCAGTGAGTTTCATGAGAATTAAGAAGAAATATATTTTCATACCTGTACTTATCGTTTTGGGCTTTCATTCATTATCTCTGGGACAGGTTAGTCTTGCTGTTCCTGAAGAAATTGTTTCGGTGAAGGCGTTTCTGTCAAGGGATGGCATCCATCCCGGGGAAAGTTTCTATTTTGCACTGAAATGCGACATATCAGATGGGTGGCACATCAATGCAGATGTTGTGGAAAGTGAATTCCAAATTCCTACAGAAGTAGTATTTGACACCATTGCTGGAATATCTTTTGGCGAGCAGAAGTTTCCAGAAGTAGAAAGAAAGAAATTCAAGTTTAGCGACGATAAAATTCCAATATTTAGTGAAGAAATAACCATTATTTCATCAGTAAGCCTTGCATCCGATTTTCCCACTGGAGAGACGTATGTCTCTGGGAAACTGCACTATCAGGCGTGTAATGATAGAATGTGCCTTCCCCCTGATGATGTTAAATGGCAGGTTGGTTTGAATATCACTGAGAAATGGATCGAGGGACGGGAGATAAATCGGGAAATATTTTCTAATATAGCTTTCCCTTCGGATGAGATATCTGGGGAGGATTCGTGGGATATTGCAGATTGGATGAATCGTCGGGGATTGTTTATTACCTTTTTATTGGTTTTTATAGGTGGATTAGCGCTAAATCTTACACCATGTGTCTATCCGTTAATTCCAATTACTATCAGCTATTTTGGCAGTCAGTCAACCGGGAAAATATCAAAGTCATTGTTACTTGCTCTGTTTTATGTTCTGGGAATGGCTCTAACGTATTCAATATTAGGCACGATTGCAGCTGCAACGGGATCCATGTTTGGGAGTGCTCTCCAGAATCCACTTGTTCTGATTGTAATCGCATTGATACTAATAGGGCTCTCCCTCAGTATGTTTGGACTGTATGAAATTCGCGTACCTCAATCATTGACAAAATTAGGTGGGAAATCGCGATCGGGGATATTGGGTTCATTGTTTATGGGACTCACCGTCGGGATTATTGCTGCTCCATGCATCGGACCATTCGTTTTGAGTTTGCTGATTTTTGTGGGGGAAAAGGGTAACCCATTTCTTGGCTTCTGGCTGTTTTTTACTCTTGCACTCGGACTTGGTCTGCCATTTTTAATTCTGGGAACTTTTTCAGGTATGGTTTCAAGTCTTCCTCAATCGGGTACTTGGATGGTTTGGGTCAGGAAACTCTTTGGGATTATTTTAATTGGAATGGCGTTGTATTTTATTCAGACACTTTTATCTGAACAGATGTACCGGATTTTGTTGGTTTTACTTTTAATCGGAGGTGGTCTCTATCTCGGGTGGCTGGAGAAATCTTCAGGGGGGAAGGTGTTCAGAACCATCAGGTGGGGTATTGGTGGTATCATTTTACTACTGGGAATATGGTTTGCTCTGCCAAAGGAACAATCGGTTGGAATCGAGTGGCATTCCTTTAAATACTCGTTACTTGATCAGGCAAAAACTGAGCGTAAACCTGTATTCATTGATTTTTATGCTGATTGGTGTATTCCCTGTAAAGAACTTGATCACAAAACATTTTCAGATAAAACGGTAGTGGAGGAATCAAAAAGGTTTGTTTCTCTTAAGATGAATACAACCCAAAGGAGTGATTTTGTGAAAGGAGTAGAAAATAAATTTCACATTAGAGGTGTGCCAACTGTATTATTTTTCAACAGAAATGGGGACGAGATCGAAGAGTTAAGGTTTTTTGGTTTCATTGGTCCTGATGAATTTTTAGCGAAAATGAAGAAGGTTGATTAAATACATATTTTTTTGACAGAGGTTAACAGAAGAGCAAGGAGATGAAAATGGATAAGTTTAAATGGAATGTTTTGATTATCATTGGAGTTTTGATTGTGGTTATCGTTGGATTTCTCATAAGTGATAACCAATTAAGATCAGGTGATACGGTCAGAACTGAAGTAACAGGAATGCGTGATAATAACCCTTCAAAAATAGAAAATTCTAATGAGGGGCTAGATTTTACCTTATGGACTCTGGATGGTGAGGAGTTTCATCTCCATGATTTAAGGGGAAAGGTTATTTTGATTAATTTTTGGGCGACTTGGTGTCCGCCGTGTCGTATGGAGATTCCTGATCTTATTCGGCTGTGGGAATCTCATAAAGCAGAGGGTTTTGATGTTGTAGCTATTACTATTCAATCTGGAAAACCGAAAGATATCGTTAAATTTGTGGAAAAATTTAATATGACCTACCCTGTACTCACTTCCGAGAATAATAACGATCTTTTAAGGGTGATGGACCTTTTTGGGAGAGGAGCGGGAATTCGCATCACTGGAGTCCCCACGACTTTCCTGATTGACAGAGAAGGAGTGATAAGAGAAATTTATGTTGGTCCTCGTACGGAGGCACAGTTCTGGAGGGATATTAAAAAATACTTGTGAATGAAATATTCTATTAATACTCTTTAGCCTGACTAATTCATCAGCCACTAAGTCACACCTGCCCGAATGGCATGGTCAGGCGGGAAGGCACAAAGATATAATAGTAAAGGATTTACTGGAATAATGAAGAAACAATTATTATTAACAAATTCATATTCCCACACATTCTCTAACTTCTTTATTATCATTACTTCCTCGTGTCTTTGAGTCTTTGTGGCGAATAATTAAGGTTAGAATTTTACCAATTCAGGATATCAATAAATAAAAATCCTTACTCTAATGCAATGAAGAAGATTCAGTACATATTCACGGTCTTATTTTTACTGCTTTCCTTCGCGACATCCGGAATTGTGCTGGGGAATTATTCAGCTTATTGGCAGCAGTTCGTCCACTATCGGATGAACGTCTCTCTTGATCCTGAGGAACACGTACTCTCTGGTGAGTCTGAGATTACCTATGTGAATCATTCCCCGGATACTCTGGATCGTATTTGTTTGCATTTATATCCTAATGCCTTTCAGGAAGGGTCGGTAAAGCACCGTGAATATCAGCGAGCCCATTATTCAGGTGGCATATCAAAGGATAACCCAAGTTATATTGATATCAAACACTTTGAAGTTTATTCTGCAACAGATGATACATCAGCAGAGTTTAATGTAGATGATACCATTCTAAAAGCACCTCTTTCCTTTCTTATTTTTCCCGGTGATACCGTTACAATAAAAATTGTGTGGGATCACAAAATCAGAAAAAGTCTAGGAAGAGCTGGCTATACTGATGACCAATATGACATGGCACAATGGTATCCCAAATTAGTCGTTTATGATGACAAAGGGTGGCACGATATTCCATTTCATGCCATCGGGGAATTTTATGGGGAGTTCGGTACATTTGACGTTACCATTAATGTACCAGCACGGTATATTATTGGTGCAACGGGAGTAGTCGTTTCCGGTGATCCCGGCTGGAAATTGGCTGCTGTGGATACCAGCGTGGCTTTTTCGGATTGGATAGAGGAGAGAGATTCCATAACTGTTGATACAACTGCGAGACGGGAAATTACTTTTCACGCAGAGAATGTTCATGATTTTGCCTGGGTTACCTCTCCAAAACTCGTTTATGAACACGGAAAATGGAGAGATATTGATGTTCATATTCTTTATGACCCATCCGTTGGTGAAAAATGGACGAAGGTTGTACGAGAGCGTGGTGAACGAGCTCTGGAGTGGCTAAGTACAAAGTTTGGGTTTTATCCATATCCTCAGGTGACTATTACTCAGTCGCTGAGGGGAGGTGGAATGGAATATCCCATGTTGGTGATGAATGGATCGGAGTCTGAGGGGCTTATTCTTCATGAAATTGGGCATATATGGTTTTACGGAATCTTAGCGAATAATGAGGTGGATGAAGCGTGGCTGGATGAAGGCTTTACCACATTTCAAACCCGATGGTATATGGAGAACCGCTATCCTCCTTATGGTATTGATTTTGACCACTCATACTACACTAATTTTCAGAAAAAACATTGGAGTTTTTCATCACGTTCGGATCGAGATCAATGGCGTGCTATTGATTTAATGACTAGAAATCACAATCGCCCCATCGCCACAATATCTTATCTATCGGAAGGATATAATGTTTACCGACAAAATGCATACACAAAAGCCTCACTAATGCTCCAATCCCTCCAATATGTTCTGGGTAAAGAAATATTCGATAAGGTGATGCAAACTTACTTCAGTCGCTGGAAACTGAAACATGTAAATGAAAAACGATTCCGTGATGTTGCTAAAGAGGTGAGCGGACAGGATCTGGATTGGTTTTTTGATCAATGGCTTCATAAATCTTTTTACACTGATTATGCCCTGAAGAAGTGGACAAAGAAGCAACTGACTGATGGTAATTACGAAATTACTTTGGATATTGTGAATAAGGGAATGATGCAGTACCCCCTTGATATCAATGTAATATTGGAAAATGGAGATTACTTCAAAACTCGATGGAATAATTTCCTCTATCGATGGAAGGATGAATTCACATTTACTGTCCCTGTGAAACCAAAAAAAATTATACTTGATCCAGATAATCGAACTCTGGATGCAGATCTCACCAATAATTGTTCAGGTTTACCTCCACATCGTATTTGTTTTGATTGGCAAGGAATGAATTATAACCCAAGATCAGCCTATGTGGTTCTTTGGAGACCGGTTCTTCACTTTCACGGGAAAGATGGATTCAAGCCTGGGATTTATCTAAATCGGACGTATGGACCCTGGAGTAAATTAAACGTGATATTGACAGCTGGAATTAAATCTGGCAATGTAAAGGGGGATGTGAGATACAGAAATAGTCTGCGTACTATCAGTCCTTCGTTAAGATATTCCATATCCGGTTATCATTTGGAAGGGGTACGTGGTGGAGGTGTTAATGTTAGCTATACCTGGAGCAGGTGGTATGAATATCCCCCAACGCATTCTGTTAATGTTGGGTTTTATATCACAGATGCTTTCGATACTTTATATACCGATCTTTATGAAGAGGGTGCTATAACCGTTTTTTATACTGAGTACGGGGTGAGTGCCCATCTTGGTAAGTTTGGCGGAGAATGGACTTTTTCTCTTTCATCCGCACCTGCAGGTATGAGTGACTGGTCGTTTGGACGTCTGACTTCTAAGTTGAATCTCAATGCCGAAGTTGCTGGATTTCATATTGCATCCCGCACCTTTGGTGGAGCTATGTCTCACAATCAGGAAGGAATACCAGGTCAGGAGAAATTTACGATTCAGGGTGCAGGGGCTGGTGATTGGTTTGCCAAACCGCATCTGAGACATACATCTTCATTCTATGGAGTGGAAACATTGAGAAACCACTTCCACTTGTATGGCGATGCAAATCTACGAGGATATTACAATCACGGTTTCGAGGGTGCAGAAAAGGTGGTGACACAAATAGTTGAGGTCACCCGCAAGCTGCCAATACCAGTAATAAATTTGAAAGGAAGGCTCTTTTTTGATGGTGGAGTGGTTTGGAGTAAATCGGATAGACTGGATGGTGATGTTTTAATGGATGCTGGATTCGGTTTCAGTCTGCACAAAAATATTCAGGGATTTAACCTAAGATTGCGTATAGACTTCCCAATTTGGCTGAATTATACCGATATTGATACGGATAAGATTAAAGCGGTTGATTTTAACAGGTGGCTTTTCGGGTTTGATTTGGGACTGTAAAAATAATGGTGCGGTGAAGGATCACCCTCACCTTTCCAAAGGAACTTCTGCGGAGTAATCCTCTTTCATAAAGGGAGAGGAGATTTACAAAGGCAACGATTATCGGAAATCAGGCAAGCTTGTCTACCTCAAGCAGGTCCGTCAATAGACGGACAGACGTCAACTCATACAGGCTATATCACCCCT
>CAZVFT010000016.1:0-31475 GCA_964626495.1 uncultured bacterium | reverse complement strand
GACAACCAAAAGCCACTTCGTTACTAAAACCTACCGGAAGTACTTCCTTATTTCAGATAGATCAATTTTTTTTCAGCAGATTGATTCCCCTGAACCAACCGACAGAAATAGACTCCAGCTGAAAACTCTTTAGGTGACCAATTGATCGCATATTTACCTGCTTTCTGGTACCCGGAAAAGAGACGGGATACCTCACGTCCGTTGATATCAAAAATCACTAGAGAGATTTCCCCATCCTTTGCAAGAGTGTACGGTATCATTGTGCTGGCATTGAATGGATTGGGATAATTCTGTTCGAGACTGAATTTGACAGGTAAAATATTCCTCTGAAAATCTATATCCAGATCTGGCCAGTTTTTGTAGTTTGTATATACATGAGCGGTGGATGCTGGAATCATATAATTTGTGTAACTGCCATCGTTTGTGTGCAGGGTATCATCCATCGTGAATTCAAACCAATAACCTGCATATGGAAAAGCAAGATTGGAAATAGTCTGATCAGAATTGTTGAAATTCATAACAGCAAAAACGGTCTGCCCTAAGCCATCATCATTCCTTTTAACAGCGATGACCTTTTGGGAATTATTGGGATAAGTAACTTCAAGATTAGGACCTCGGATAACATCCCAGTTCTTTCTAAGCCAGATCAGACGCTGGTAGTACTCAAATAAATCTTGACCTTCGGGTGTGCCAAGATTGTCCCACTGAAGTGGCTGAGGCATGATATAACCGCCAGACCAACTTGTGCCATTTTGTCCAAACTCCTGACCGTGATACAACATAGGTGTCCCCGTTCCTGTTAACAGTGCTACGGCACCCAGTTTGGACTTTTTATATGCCTCACTTAGTGACATTCCTTGATAATGAGTTGCTTCGTAAATTAACCTCGGTTCATCGTGACTCTCAATATAGTTAAGACCAGCGGTGTGGGGTGACCACCCTTGAGACCACCACTGTAGATGGTTTTGAAGATCATACATATTGAGTGATATCTCCATCAGATTGTCAAACAGTGAATGGTGATAAGAGTAGTCCCATCCTGCATCAAAATCTGAATTGTTAATCTGAGATGGATTATCCTCCTCAGCGATGAGGATTAAGTCTAAGTCTGGATTCAACTGCATCAATTCGTGAGCGTAGAAAGATGCACCGTTGACGTCACCTCCCCAGCCAATTCCCTGGGTGTGATCAAATCGAAACCCATCAAAATGGTAATCCAGTACCCACGTTTTCAGAGCATCTAAAACATATTTCCAGGCTCGATATTCCCGTCCACTGACATTGTGCCAGTGTTGAAGTTTATAACCCCAGTCTGATGCCTGGTTGTGATAATATGGACAGTTATTATAATCATGATCTTCATAATCCCAGTTATCCTCCGGCTGGTATAGCTGAAACAGAGGAGAAGAACCCCAGGTATGATTAAAGACCACATCTAATAATACAGCTATTCCGTGCTCATGAAACGCATTTACCAATTCTTTCAACTCCTCTGGAGTTCCATAGGTAGATTCAGGTGCAAGATAAAATGTCGGATTATAACCCCAGCTATTCTCCCCTTCCAATTCATTCAACGGCATAAGCTCCACTGCGGTAATGCCGAGGGTGTCGAAGTAACCTTCCTCTAATTTTTCTATAACTTCCGTATAAGTTCCAATCTCATTAGATAAACCAGCAAAATCACCAATATGCATCTCATACACGATCACGCTGTCCTGTGGTGGAATAACAAAATCATCATCTGTCCATGGAAATACGTCAGCGCCAACTTCAAACACGCTTAAAGCATGATGATAATTGCCCGATTCGTTTTCTGTCAAAGGAACTTTCCAGTGCACATTTTTTGACCAGGGATCCGCCATCGCCTTTGTATATGAGATCGTTCCTATCAGGCCACAAAATTCATATTTGTAATGGTAATCTCCATCGGGGAGAGTAGTTTGGTACCACCACAATGTATCCCCGGACCGATTCATCAATTCCCCATGTGGATACTGAACATTCCAATTTCCCCTAACTGACACGTAATCTTTGTATGGAGCATACAAAGTTATCACTACCTCATTCCCATTGATATTCACTCCGTCATCTATTGCCCATGAGGGAACCGGCCCTTCATTGATGGTAAAAAGTAGATAAACATCCAGAAACACAAAGGAAACTTGGTTATTCGTGCCGGTTGCTTTCATAATGATTCGAGTGTATCCAAATTCGTTAATGCTTGGATTCCAGGTTGCTTCATAGAGTGGTGTATTGTCTTCTCCAATCATTGAGCCGTTTGCCCAAAACTGTACCAAGCAGGTATCACCGTCGGCAGAAATCGAAATGGGTCCCTCAAGTTGACTACTATCCTGAGGGGACAGGTAATAAACGTAAGGATCGTCTGATCCGATGGTATAATCAAAGTAGATATCATACATCAGCGGCTGACCATTTGACCCCACATCCCAGTTGCCATCCTCCCATCTGATCCTAAACTTGAGAGAATAAACAACCTGTTGTGGATTTTGAAAGGGGGCAAATTGTAAACTGTAGGTATTTCCACCCTGCATTTCCAGTGGTGTAAAAACAGTCCATTCCTCAATATAGGAGTTATCTGGCCAGTACTCCTCAATAGGAAGAACGTGACCTGAACCTGCATCCACCGTCCAAGCAATATCTCCACCCTGCGTTACGTTATTCAGCACGATGGTGAGACTATCATTAGGACCAGGATTATACGGTAGCCAGTAATAATTCAGATTAATATGCCAATCAATTCCCATTCCACCGTTGTTATCCCAATTTCCCAATAAATCAGTAAAACAAAAATCGATGATTTCAGCGACTTGGGGTATACTGTATTCGTAGCTCCACCAACCATTGCCAACGTCCGGTGCAGGAGTCATAACATAGTCATTTGTATTCTGCCAGCCATTATAGCCCAGATGTATGTAAACCGGATTCGTATCATCGGGTAAAGTACCTTCAATGACATTGTAATAGATTGTTACCACTCCACCAGGAACTGGAATCTCAGGCTCCCAGAAGACGACATCCTGTGCATATGCTGCACTAATAAGAAAAGTGATTATCAGAAAACGGCGCATCATATTTTACTCCTCAATTTTTACTTCGGTGGACAAATGCCTGAACCAACTAAAATATAAGCATATTGTTAGCAGAATCAATGTGATACCTAACACGGATACATTTCCCCACGTTTTAAACATCAGGCTCATCATAAAAAGGAAAAAGACCACTTGCCAGGGAACTGCGAGAAATGTCGAAAAGATATCGCGGCGGTTTTCAGCATCAACGGCGCTTCTTTTATCTGTTGAAAGTGTCGTTTTGAATCGTGTCCATGTTCCGAAAGGTCTTGTTTTTCTATAAAAATGTTGTAAAACATTTTCTTCAGTAGGTGTCGTAGATAATGTTCCAATAATTGTACCAATCAGAGAAGCAGAGGTTGCTACAGCAAACATAGCATATTCGGTTACTCCTTCTGGTGCGATGGCTTTAAATACGATAGCAGCCGCCATGCCGGAAAGCGTACCCCAGACAAATCCCCAGCCGTTCATCCGGCTCCAGTACCAGCGAAGTAGCATCGGGATCAGCAGTCCAGAACCAATACTCATAGTGATCCATCCCCAGACAGCATTGATGTTTTTAAATATCAGCATGAGTCCTAATCCAAACACAACAATCAGAATGGAAGCTAAATAACTGTGGAACATCATTTTCTTTTCCGTGGCTTCGGGATTGATGTATAGTTTGTAAATATCTTTCACCCAGTAGGCAGCTCCAGCATTCACGGTAGAATCAAAGGTGGACATTCCGGCTGCCATTAGTCCCGCCACTAAAAACCCCTTAATGCCGATTGGCAGGGTTTCCACCACAGCCGGCAGAACCAGTTCCGGATCTGATATTTTCGTTCCCAGGGACACACCGATGATGGCAATTGCACCAATAAATATCCAGCGGAAAGACAGAAGGAACACCCAGAATGCACTAAGCAATCCGGCTTCACGGTCATCTTTTGCTGCAAAATAACGCTGAAGCATGTAATTACCAGTGCCACCGGAACCTTCTAAAATAACTTTCATCAGGTAAAACATGATGGCTACCCCAAACAGGTTATAGATGGAGTATTGTGAATATTGGTCTATAGACAGGCGTGACGTTGGCAGAACACTAGTCCATTCTTTGAGTGTTGTTGAGAATCTTTGAAAACCACCGCCGGCGCTTTCCATCATAGGTAGAGAAATAGTGAATTCATCCGGGAGCGTAATCCCAATTGCCTTAACTGCCATATAGATAATGGCAGTGAAAATAAGGAAACCCTGAAATACATCAGTCCAGACAACTCCATATAATCCAGATGCGACAGTATAGATCATCGCTACCGAAATCAATAAGGTCGCTGCCCAAAACTCAGATGGAAGCCCAAGATAATTTTCAATGCCGAGGAAAGTATCGAGGAATTTCCCGCCACCAAGGGCAAAATATGTTACCATCGCAATTGTCATAATGATCGAAGAAACTGCGGCAACCAGTCGGGCAGTCTGCCCCTGCGTTCCTTTACCGAAACGCAGTTCCATCCACTCCGCCAGCGTCATAGCACCGGAACGACGATTCCACTTGCCCATGTAGATCATGAGAAACGCCATTATTAATGTTACCCCGCCGCGAATCTCTATGTAAAACCCCTTTGCACCCAGTGCATAAATTAAGGCGGCAATAATCATCGTGCCGCTGATATCCAGATTGGAAGACATCCCAGAGGACGCTAACGCCCACCAAGGTAGCTTCCGGTTTCCGAGGAAATATGAATCAATCCCTCTCGATGCTTTCTTCTGCATAATAAGCCCAATAGCAACAATTGCAGTCAAATAACAACCAACTATCATAAAATCAATGATATGCATAAATAATTCTCCTCTGAACTACAATATTGTATTATCCGGAATCACTGTCCCTCTTGGAATCACAATAATCCCATCACGAATACAGTAGAGAGTATCATCATTATTTTCAATACCTTTCCGATTTTCCAAAATCACATTTTTCCCTACTCGGACATTTTTATCCAGAATCACTTTCTTTAACTTACTTCCTTCACCAATTCCTAGTGGAATATCCCCATCAGAATCATAATAATCCGCTCCCATCAGATACGTATGTTCCATACATACTCTGTCTTGAACAACACTTCGCAACCCAAGAATTGAATGTTTAATAGTTGCTTTTCCAATCCTTGTACCTTCAGAAATAATCGAGTTATAGATTCCTGCATCAGTGAGATGACTCCCCGGTAAAAAACGAGGGTGAGTGTAGATGGGTTGTTGATGATCATAAAATGTAAAAGCCGAGTTCTTTTCCGTTAAATCCATATTTGCCTTGAAAAAGGTACCAATCGTCCCAATATCTTCCCAGTATCCATTAAACCTGTATGCTGTTGCACAAAAATGCTTAATGGACGCCGGAATAATGTTTCTTCCAAAATCGTTCCCGTCGAGGGATAGAGCTTCATCCAACACCTCCTTGCGAAAAATATAGATCCCCATTGAGGATAAAACCTGATCTTTCCGGGTATGGGTATCAAGTAAATCTTCGATTTCCTTTTCTGTTTGAGGTTTTTCCATAAACTTGATAATCCTACTATCTTTATCGGTTTTTAACACTCCCAGCTGGTGAGCTAGGGAGACAGGCATCGGTTTTACTGCAACAGAAACATCTGCGTCAGAATTAATATGAAAACGGAAAAAGTCCCGGTAATCCATACGATAAAGGTGGTCACCTGCTAAAATGATGAAATGGGATGCATCCAGCTGAGAAAAACGCTTCCAGTAGGACCTCACTGCATCAGCTGTTCCATGAAACCAATCCCCACCTTCCAGTGACTGCTGTGCTGCCAAAATCTCAATGTTACCCTGAGTAAAGATATCAAATGTATATGTTTGGAAAATATGCCTGTGGAGAGATGCTGTGTTAAATTGTGTTAGTATGCGAATCTGTTTAATATTAGAATTGATGCAGTTACTGAGAGGAATATCAACCAATCGATATTTTCCCCCGATGGGTACGGCTGGTTTTGCTCTGTCCCTTGTTAGAGGAAAGAGACGTTCTCCCCGACCACCACCTAAAATAATAGCATACAATTTCAATGAGTTATTCATACAAATCTCCTAAAATATTGTTATACAATTTAATATACTGTCGGGCAGATTGATGCCAGGAAAAATTTTGTTTCATTGCATTTATCATAAGAGCTTTCCACTCTCTTTTCTTTCGATACGATCTTAATGCTCGTAAAACAGTTCGGAATAAAGCACTTTCGGAATATGTCTTGAAAATAAATCCGGTACCACTCTTACCATTCCAATTTGCAACTGTATCTGCCAAACCCCCAGTAAAATGGACAATTGGAATCGTCCCGTAACGTAGACTGTAAATCTGATTTAACCCACACGGTTCAAATCGTGAAGGCATCAGGAACATATCCGACCCCGCTTCAATGAGATGAGCCATTTTCTCATCAAAATATGAAAAATAACAAATATTTTCTGGATACTTTTTTGTTATTTTTTGAAGAGCATCTGCTATTGTCGGATCTCCTATCCCGAGGAAAACCACCCTAGCTCTCATCTGGATTATCTTATCCAAAATCCCAAGGACGAGATCATATCCTTTTGATTCCACTAACCGTGAGATCATTCCAATAACAGGAATATCTACATCATTAGAGAAACCACATTCTTTTAATAAAATTTCCTTATTGACCCTTTTCCCTTTTAAAGAATCTTTAGAATAATGATTTTCTAAAAATGGATCTGTTTCTGAATTCCAGATAGAATAATCAGCACCATTTAATATTCCTGAAAAACGTGTGTGATTGGCTTTAATCTGCGGATATAATCCAAAGGAGAGAGATTTATCTTTTAGCAATTCACGGATATAATTAGGACTTACACTGTTAATCCAATCCGCTGAGTTAATTCCTATCTCCAGTGAATCATAAGCTTTCTTTCTCTTATCCAGTTTATCCCTGTCAACCGTTTCCAGCAAAGCCGATTCCTCTTTGCTAAACCACCCCTGATACTGGAAATTGTGAACAGTGAGTATTGCTGGAATTTTAATTTGGTGATTCCGTAACATCCAGGGAAGAAGGGCTGTATGGTGATCGTTACAGTGGATCAAATCGGGAGAAAAATACCCTTTTCTTATCAAATCCAGGATGACGTACTGAAAGAAAAAGAAACGGGCATTGTTGTCAGGAAAACCTTTACCATTTGTGTCAACATAAATCCCTGAGCGATTGAAAAAATGATCATTTTGAACAAAGAAGTATTCCGGCTCGTTGGGTGAAGAACCCCGGTAATAAATTTTGTAGGGATAAGTCATATCACCCATCTGTATTTCCCCTTTTATAGGATAAGGATGAATGTTGAACTTTTCTAAGTTAACTTGGGAATACAAAGGAGAGATAACTGTTGTACTTTTTCCATTATTAACCAATTCCTGAGGTAAAGATCCCGCAACATCTGCCAATCCTCCAGCTTTTGAAAATGGTGACACTTCAGCGGCAAGAAAGAGAACATCCATTTGGCGTGTCACTACCTTTTTCATTGCTTCGGCAATACTGGGAACACCTTTTCCCGAAAGTGAATTGTACAATTTTTCATAATGATGAAACTCATTATCCACAACCTCTCGAAACTCCCAGAAAACCTGATATTGGTATCCATCCAGCTCAGCATACAATCCCTTTTTATACAAATCTTCAGATAACCGGATGAATTCAAGTCCGGAAACGTGCTCACAAAAAATGGTAAAATGGTTCGAAGAATTTATCAAGTCTAATCCCTCTCCAAGGCTTTTCTGCTTTAGAAACCTGTGTTCGTTACCAGCTTCCTTGTCATTATATGCAGCAGATATTCTGACCCAACCACTGGCACGTTCGTAGGCATTGTTATACAGAATCAAAGCCCGTTCGCCTCCATATTGATTAGAATAGGCAAAAACATTTTCATTAACGGGACCATTCGTTTCATAGAAATCGTATAGAAGAAAGTTTTTAACCTCAGAAAACAGATACCGTTTCTTAATGATGGGAAATATCTCACGGATGTGATGCTGGACAAACCTTTCATCGGGATATTCCTCCCAATAAGCCCGTCTGTATTCCATCCCGTATTTCTCTTCGAATCCTTCAATCTGCCCGTGACCAAACATAGGTAATCCCGGCATAGTAACCATCATCATCGTCACACCAAAATACTTGTCCCCTTTTCCGAACTGTTTGGCGGCAGTTTCTTCGTCAGGATTGTTAAGAAAATTGACAAATCGTTTCAGAATCTCCGGATCAAATTCAAGAGTGTTCTTAATGGTCTGTCGGTATTTAGCATTCTCCTCCATTTTCAGCATATTCATAAAAGCACTGTTGTAAACACGATGCATTCCCAGTGTCCGTACGAAATAGCCTTCCATCAACCAGAAAGCTTCCGCCAGTAAAAGTGTATCTGGAATTTTCTCTGCCACCCTATCCACAACCTCCCGCCAGAACTCTGCTGGCATATGGGTATTAAATTCCGATTTTCTAAGTCCATATTCTGCCCTGGTGGGGATATCACTACCCGTTCCGGGTTCGGGAAACCAGAGCCGCTGATAGTGTTTCTTCGAAAGGGTCATAGCAGCATCAAAACGGATGATGGGGAAGTTACGTGCTACGTGGAGAATAGTCTGAATTACTGCTTCACGAACTTCGGGATTTAAAAAATTCAATTGAGCCGTATCGTTCCACGGAATAGATGTCCCATCATTGCCGTGGTAAATATATTTTTCATTCCCTGTCCAATGATCCACTCGCTTGAACACGACAGCAGCATCCCTTCGGTTGTAATAATTATCTTCCAGGTAGATTCCTACTCGGTCATCATTTGATAAATTTCTACCATTAAAGGTGTAAGAAGGAAATGGAGAATGATCCAGCGAAATAAACCAGTCCGGGTATTCTATCACCCATTTTGAATCAATTCCTGTATGATTTGGGACCATGTCACTTGCTAAACGGATTCCCCGTTGCCAACATCTCTCACGGAGGTTTTTGAGTGCTTCCCATCCACCAATATCTTGAGAAATATCATAATTCAGTAATGAATAAGCCGACGCCTCTGCCTCTGGATTTCCGCACATTCGTTTGATCTCTTTCGAAGCCAGGCTTCGTTCCCATATACCAATGAGCCACAAAGCGGTAAAACCATATTCTGCCAGACGATCCAACTCCTCATCAGGAATATCATTCAACCGAGTAATGGATCGTTGATAATTTTTTGATAGTTGATCCAGCCAGACATAGATATGTTTTGCAATCATTACTACATTGGTCATCCATTCAGTGTCTGGACTGTAACGTTCATATTCCTCCTCTCCATTAAATTCCAACACCCGTATTTCTCCTGGTCCAACTCCCCTTGACTTCTTTTCTTCATCAAGAAAGTCGAGTCCTTTCAGAAGACGGTTGATATAATCCCCAAGAAGATATCCCCACCGATTTCTGATATACTGTAACTGACCCTGAAGCGAATGGGGAACAGCCATAGCTGGAGTTCTCAGCATCTTCAGGAGATTCTGACTATCAGGTCCAAATGCAGACTGACGATCGAAGAAAATTTTTAGTTCGTCAATGACTTTCCTATAGTCCGTCTTTTTCTGAAGATTATTATCATCAAACAGTTGCTGATATGGAAGAAAAGCTGTATTGGTATTTCCCAGCCAGAGTAAAACTAATTCCTCCAAAATAATTTCCCTGTTGGTAACTCCTCCTGTTTGACCTTCTAAATACTCTTGGGCGTTGACGTTTTTGTTATAAACATTAACTGGAGGAAACTGCTCGATAAATTCAAGAAAAATATTGTCGAGCTCTTTGCGTTTGTATTTTTCATTTATGTACTCCAGAGTATTTTGGAATACTGTAGGATTTTTCTGCTTTTTAAACTGGGAAATAACATGGTGTAGGATTTCATGAATAAGCCCCAAAGCATAAATATCGCTGGCATAAACCTGTGCTGAGCTCTGTCGTAGTATGGATTGTTCAGAAGGTTTTTCTTTGCTCTCAATCTGTATCAACTTTTTTGTAAAATATCGAACAGTCTTAAAATCTTTAAAAATCACTTCACCATCAGTGGCGAAAAGATAATGATCGAAATTATATCTATCCCGGGCATTCTTGGAAATATGAATCTCAAAAACCAGTGCTGAGTCTTGTGGAAGCAGGGAACGAAATATATCTAACTTCACTTTCATTCAGTTATAATCTGTTATAGTTTATATTTTAAGATGATAATATTGAGTTGCGTATTCACGTATCATCCGATGAGCTATAAATTTTACCCCTGTCTTTATAGATTCTTTCATAAGGGATGACCACCCTTTACGATCGTTATAAAAAACGGGTATCACCTCCTTTTCTAGAATATCATAAAGGGAATCTGCGTCTGATTCGTTGTTTGGATTATCAGGATCGCCAATTCCCCATCCATTTTCACCTGGATGACAAGCTTCTGCCCACCAGCCATCAAGAATGGAAAGATTAGGCACCCCATTCAGCGCTGCTTTCATCCCACTTGTCCCTGAAGCCTCTTGAGGTCTTAATGGAGTATTCAGCCATACATCAACTCCAGAGGTGAGCAGACGTCCTAACCACATATTATAGTTTTCAAGGTAAACCACTTTTATCTTACCAAATAATTTGTGACTGTAACCAACAATCTCTCTTATAATGTCTTTTCCATCTTTATCGTGAGGATGTGCTTTCCCTGCAAAAATTATCTGAATTTTACCGTGACCAATATCTACCAATCGATCCAATTTATTAAATATCAGGCTGGCACGTTTGTACGAAGCTGTGCGACGAGCAAATCCAATTGTTAAAATATCAGGAGAAAAAGCTCGCTGTGTTAGAGAATTTGAATAATCAAGAATAAACTCTTTCTGGGATAAATGTGCATAGAGGAATGTATCATCGGGGATTTCTTCAATATTCAGCAGCAATTCTGGATCTTCTCTCCAACCTGGGAAATAGGTATCAAACAACTCTCTAAAAACTTTTCCTGTCCAATAGGGATGGTAAACACCATTGTTTATATGCCCAATTTTAAAATCTGGAAATTGGTTCTGAGCCACATTCCCATGCAGTTGAGATACCCCATTGGCTGATCTGCTGAAATACAATCCTAATTCCGTCATGTGGAATCGATTACTATTAATTATTGATGGTAGTTCAAGGTTGTCTGGGATAAGGCTATCAAGGATCCCTCTTAGACGATCCATTGAAAAATGATCATGCCCAGCAGGAACGGGTGTGTGCGTTGTAAAATGACATCTCTTTTGCAATTCCTCCCTATTTCCCTTGAATTTCCGAAATAACTCCAGCGTAATCAGAGCGCTGTGTCCTTCATTCATGTGGTATGTTTCAATATCGTTTATCCTCAACATCTCCAAAAGTTTTATTCCACCGAAACCGAGAACAGCTTCCTGCAAAATCCTGTGATCTTTATCCCCTGAATAGAGTCGTAAAGTGATTTCCCTATCTTCGGGTAAGTTCTCATCTACATCTGTATCTAAAAGAAAAATTGGAACCGTATGATCATCAAGACCCATATACGAGTACTTCCAAGCATTAATCCATACATTACGATCTCGCAAAGGCAGTGTAAACTTCACAGACAGTTTTTTCAATAGCGGATCGGGATCAAATCTCGGGTAGGATTCAGTTTGATTTCCATCACGATCTACGCGTTGTCTGAAATATCCTTCTTTGTATAAAAGTGTAACAGCGCACATTGGAAGATTTGCATCTGCTGCCGCTTTAATGTGATCTCCTGCCAGAACGCCCAGTCCACCACCATAAGTGGGTAAACTTGCTGAAATCCCAATTTCAGCAGAAAAATATGCTATCTTATAATTTGTATCTGTCACGTGATGTTGTTATTAATACAGAAAAAAACTAAGATAAATTGAAGCGTTTTGATTTAACAGTCAATTCTCTCATTCGGTTTTTCATATCAGGCGTCAGCATATCCCAGGAAAATCTCCACCGCCAATTATTTCCACCATTTGTACCTGGTACGTTCATCCGAGCCCTGGAATCCAGCCCCATGATATCCTGTAGAGGAAAGATGGCAGTATTTGCTCTGGAAAAGAGAGCAAGTTTAATCATATCCCAGTTGATGTTCTTACCATCTGATTTTAGATATTCCAGAACCGTTATTTTCTCCTTTTTAATCTCAACTTCTGACCGGATACTGTTTTCCCCCGGTCTTGAATTGAACCATCCAACTGTTGTATCATTATCGTGTGTACCTGTATAAACAACACAGTTAGTTGGATAGTTTTCTGGACGGTAATCATCAGCCTTGGGATCGATGCTAAATGCAAACTGCAGTATTCGCATTCCTGGAAAATGATATTTGTCACGGAGGGTTTCCACCTCTGCAGTGACATTCCCCAAATCCTCAGCAATAATAGGAAGTGGACCAAGTTTGTTAATCAGGGAATTAAAAATATATTCACCAGAACCCTTTACCCACTTTCCATTTTTACTATTGACTTCCTTTATATCCACTTCCCAGTATCTTGAAAATCCACAAAAATGATCTATTCGGATAATATCCACCATTTCCAAAAGTTTTTGTACCCTAGCAATCCACCATTGATATTCTGTCTCATGATGTTTGTTCCACCGATATATGGGATTTCCCCACAACTGTCCAGTTTCACTGAAGTAATCTGGTGGTACGCCAGCTTGAACTTTCAAATTGCCCTTTTTATCGAGACAAAACAATTCTCTGTTTGCCCACACATCTGCACTATCATGTGCAACATAAATTGGTAAATCGCCAATAATTTTTATTCCCTTACTGTGACAGTATTGTCTCAATCGCTTCCACTGATCATGAAAAAGGAACTGAAGGATTTTTATTTCTTGAATATTCTTTCCATATTCTTCGGATATTTGCTGAAGAGCATCAGAGTCCCGATGTGCTAATTTAGCCTCCCAGTTCGTCCAGATCTTATTAACATTGATTCCTTTTAATACGATGTAAAGTGCATAGTCATCAAGCCAGTATTGGTGTTGATTACAGAATTTATTAAAATCATTCAACATCTGATCTAAGGCTCTTTCGAGAAAATGCTGACTGACATGATTCAGAACGGTTATTCGTTCAGTTACTACAGATTCAAAATCAACCCTATTGTTAGAAAAAGGAGGAAATGATTTAATCTCATTTTTCCTGAGTAGTCCATCTTCAATGAGTAAATCAAAGCTAATGAGCAGTGGGTTTCCTGCAAATGTGGAAAAGGATTGATATGGAGAATGGCTTTCTCCAGTTGGTCCAATAGGTAAAATCTGCCATAACTGTTGACCCATTTCCTCTATAGAATTAATAAACTTGTAGGCTTGTGGGCCTATTTCACCAATTCCATAAGTTCCTGGTAAAGATATGGGATGCAGCAAAATTCCGCTCTGGCGGGGAAATTTCATTATTACGACTGGCTATTAATTTGTTTTATCAGGTTTTCCAGGTTGAACTCATCACGCTGCATAATCCGTTTAACAATGGGATTAACATCTATCCCTAACCGCTGTCCAGCTAAAGTGATATCAAGTACAATATAATCGGATGCGATTTTTGTAATCGCTTCATTATTTGTCCATATGGCTCTATTTGTATCACGTTCTTGAGCACTTCCCATAATTGTTATCTCGTGATCAACAACCATGATTATTTTTGGTCTCCAGATATTGCGCAATTCTGCTTCACTAATATTATAACATATGCTGCAATCCACTGCACTATCCAACTTTGTGAATGAAAAAACGATTGTATCAATTCCTCTTCCTTGAGCTGTCATCACTTCTTTTTCAACCCCTTTTAAGTCTTTGTTCCATATATTCATTACAATTTGAGATTTCGCATTTTTGATACTTTCCCGCATTTTTAAAATCAAACTGTTATATCCATGCAAATGCCAAAAATCAAAGGCTTCTTCATCTAGATCCATAGAACTAAAAGCTTTTTGAAGATTGCTGATTTGATCCTCGTGAACGTGATTCAAATGTTCTATTAAAGAAGAAGGTGCAATTGGAATATAACGTTTTGGGGATCCACCATCAGAATTGATAAGACTCAACGACTCCAATCGATTTAACACAGAATATACAGCCGATCGGGGAATGTTTGATTGAGCACTGATTTCATAACCCGTTGCTGGATTGTTTTTTAATAAAGTCAGATATGCTTTTGTAGCATTTGTTGACAACCCAAATTTTTGTAGCAAATTGATAACTGTATGTTCAATATTATTCATATTCCAAATCTCCCAGTTAATAAGGATAATCCTTTGTTATCTTGTATCAACTTATATTGATAATTTACATAGTCACTCATATAAGAGTTACTAAAAAATATCATTTTTTCATGTTATCTCACAAATAATATTTAGGATTTATATTAAATGTTTAGGTCAAAAATAATTTTTGTATTTTTTAAAATAAGTGTTAAACTATTAACGTAACTCAGGTATGAGTTACGCATGATAAATATAGTTATAATTATCAAATTTTAATACATGAATTACGTTACTTTTAGCATAGTACTGATATTCACACATTTCCTTCAGGGAAATCCCATTCCAGAATGGGCAAAAGAGGCTGTCTGGTATCAGATTTTTCCGGAACGTTTTTTTAACGGTGATCTTTCTGATGATCCCACTCTGGAAAATGCTGTCGGTACCTGGCCCTGGGATCATCCTGATGAATGGCAAATATCTCCATGGACATCTGACTGGTATGAGTTCCAACCCTGGGAAGAGGTAAATAAACAGCGCTTTCAGTATCAATTCCAGGTTCGTCGCTATGGTGGTGACATCCAAGGAATAATTGATAAATTGGATTATCTACAGGATTTAGGTATCAATGCCATTTACTTGAACCCTGTTTTTGATTCCCCCTCCAGCCACAAATATGGAGCGGCTTATTACCATCATATCGATAGGCATTTTGGACCGGATCCAGAAGGTGATTCACATGTTATCGCTGCTGAAAATCCCACTGATCCAAATTTCTGGGAATGGACATCTGCTGACCGTCTTTTTCTCGAACTGATCCAAAAAGTTCACCAGAGGGAAATGCACATCATAATCGATGGCGTATTCAATCATGTAGGACTGACCTTTTGGGCATTTCAGGATGTTATCCAAAGTCGGGATGAGAGTCCCTACTATGAATGGTTTAGCATTAAGGGAAGTGAACTTAAAGATATATCCCATCTTAATGAATATAAAACTTTGCCAGAACAATTCAATCCAGAAGGGATGCCCCCACTCAAATACAAAGGATATGTTGAAGACCTGCCAGCGTTTCGCCAGGATGAATTTGGTCCAGTTGTACCTGTTCGAGACCACCTCCATCAGATTGTGAAACGATGGATGGATCCCAATAACGACGGTGACCCTTCCGATGGAATTGATGGTTGGAGACTGGATGTTGCGGAGCGGATTCAAATCAAATTCTGGGATATCTTCTGTGGCTGGGTGAAAGACATCAATCCAGATGCCTATGTAACTGGAGAAGTCTGGTGGGAAGATTGGTGGAACAACAAGCAATTCAACGCTGCTCCGTGGCTGACTGAGAGCAGGTTTGATGGAGTGATGAACTATCGCTTTGGTGATGCTATGTTCAAATTCTTTATTGATGAAAAACAACAAATCACACCTTCTGAACTGGATGCAATGTTATCTCGAATTCGAAGTGAATATCCGGAAGAAAAACAATATATTCTCCAGAACTGTCTTGACAGTCACGATATGGAACGTCTTGCATCAGCAATAGTCAATCCAGATCGCTGGATGGATCACAGCAATAATACTTGGTGGAATCGAGACTTTGATATTCGAAAGCCAAATAAATCAGAAATACAAATTCAAAAGGTGATACTTGCTTTTCAATTCGCCTATCTTGGTGCACCTTATATTTATTACGGTGATGAAGTGGGGATGTGGGGCGCAGATGATCCCGACTGTAGAAAGCCTATGGTTTGGGAAGAATTCTCATATAATGACGAAGTTTCCCATCCCTGTGATCACCTGAAAAACTGCAATTATTCCAGACCTCGAGATAAAGTCGAAGTTAACGCTGATTTACTTGAGTATTACAAATCCTTAATTAACCTGCGTAAACAATTCCCTGCCCTTTGTCGTGGTACATATCAGACTGTATTTATAGATGATGACAGCGGTATATTTGCATTTGAACGAAACTACCAAGGTGAAAGGATTCTTGCTGTATTCAACAGTTCAAAAACAAAACAAGAAATTCCCTATGGAAAAGTACTTGATAATGACTTACAAAAGTGGATACTTTTAACAACACTGAATAATGATGATAGTATAACAACACTTAGCGCAAAATCTGTCATCATTTTAAAAGAGCAAAGAGATATATAATGACTCGTAATAACCTTACTATTCTCACTTTCTTACTATATTTGTTTCTCACTAATAATTTATTTGCTGGTACTTCCGGGAAAATCTCAGGAATAGTAATTGATGCTGGGACAAAAGAACCCCTCATTGGTTGTAATATAATTTTAGTTGGTACGTCGCTCGGAGCTGCTACTGATATCAATGGCGAATTTTTTATTTTGAATATCCCCCCTGGTAGCTACGATGTTAAAGCTATGATGATAGGCTATACTCCTATTATTATGAAGGACCTTGAAGTGGTTGTTGATTTGACAAGTCGAGCTGATTTTAACCTCTCTATGGAAGTTATTGCCGGTCAAACAGTTACAATAGTAGCAGAAAAGCCGACAGTCCGATTGGATCAAACTTCAATGGCAGCCGTTGTTGGTACAAAACAGATAGATAATCTTCCTGTAGCAGAGGTGGGCGATATAATTGAACTACAAGCGGGAATCGTCCGAGATGCTGGAGGGGGACTACATATTCGTGGAGGTCGAAGCGGAGAAGTTTCCTTCTGGGTTGACGGTATTTCCACTACAGACTCTTACGATGGTAGCAGTGTTGGTGAAGAGGTTCAAAACAGCTCTATTCAGGAACTGCAGGTTATCAGCGGAACCTTTAACGCTGAATATGGTAACGCCATGTCTGGTATTGTAAATGTCGTGACAAAGGATGGCGGCAATAAATTGGAAGGTGGACTGGAGATATATGGGGGTGGCTATCATACATATGATAATGAGATTTTCACCCTTTCATCACCTTTTTCCAATTGGAAACCGTTTAGTGATCTTGATGGAGACAGCGTGTGGGATCAACCCGAATGGTTCAATGATAAAAATGGAAATTTACAATGGGATCCGGGTGAACCCTTTGATGACGAAAATGGAAATGGTGTTTGGGATGCAGGTGAACCATTAAATAGTGATTTAGGACCTGATGGCCAAGCAGGAGATCCCAGGGATAATGGATCGATGGTTCCTTCATATTACAGTAACAATAATGGACAAAAAAATGAACCAAGCATTGGCGAGGGTGATGGAATTGCACAGTGGGGTGAACACCGCTTCACTTTAGACGAAAATGGATACGTGGATAAATTGAATGTTATTCTAAACCCTTACCAGATTCAGAATTTGAATGCTCATCTAAGTGGTCCTTTGCTTGGTTTCGGAGATAAAATTAGCTTCTATACGAATGTTCGATATTTCAAAACAATGAGCCAGTTTTATGGTAAAAATTTATTTCAATCGAACGGTCTGTTTTTCGGAGATGGAGACATTGTGCCGCTTGCTCCGTTTGCTAAATTAACGGGTCAGGCAAAATTAACATGTAAACCCACTCCTAAAATAAAAATGGCGTATAGTATTTTCTATGCAGAAAAATCATACAAGAACTATGACAGTTTCTTCAAATATAACCCCCAGGGGCTAATGAACCGTTTTGAAGAGGATCTGACTCATATTGTAACACTAACACATACACTATCTCCAAAAACATTTTACAAGTTGAAATATATCGATTTCTCATCATCCTACTGGGAGTATCTTTACGAAAGGCAGAATGATGTACCTTTTGAAATTGTTACCTTTAGTGATCTCTCCGTCCTGGGGGATTCTATATTTGTTTCAAATGGGATTGAGGATATTACCATTCCTCGCTATATATTAATCAATTCAATATTTCACGTATCATCGGAGGGAGATACCACATGGGAACATTCATTCGTGGATCTCGCTGATTCCGAAGGCTATGTTGATCCAGATATAATGACCGTTCCTGCATGGTCTTTTGCTCCAGGGGGTACTCAGGGTGGAAGGTATGAGCGAAAAACGACCTATAAAACGGTGAAATTTGATTTATCCAGTCAGATTAATCGTTTTAACCAGATAAAAACGGGTTTTGAAATGAAACGATATGACTTGTGGGCTAATGATAAGAGTGTTCAATATAAGACTTATGGAGAATGGGGACTTTCCTCACAAGGTGATACTCTTGGTTTCAATCCTTTAGCTGGTGCACAGATTGAACCTTATACACCAACGATTCTTCCAACGCATTCCACATCACATAACTATTTCAGGGCAAATCCCCTCGAGTTTTCAGCATATATCCAGGACAAACTGGAATTAGACGATATAATTCTCAATATCGGTCTTCGATTTGACTACTTTGATCCGGATTGGATTATCCCAAAAGATTATCGTTTCCCTGGAAACGAAAAATATTATTTGGTTTACACCCCAAATGATACAGTAATATTTTGGGAACATGAGTACTCCGAACTACATCCACAGGTCACTATTTATGACTCGCTGACGGCTAAGGGTTCAGTAAAGGCTCAAAATTTACTTAATTTATCAATCAGCGATGATTCATTATGGTCAAATGTTAGAGAGAACTACAGGTGGGTTGATGGATACAAAAAAGCACCGGTATCCTATCAGATAAGTCCAAGGATCGGGTTATCATATCCAATCACAGACAGGGGAGCTATTCATGTCTCTTATGGTTATTTCTTTCAGATCCCCAATTTCTATTATCTCTATGCTAACCCTGAATTTGAAATTGGCGAATCCAGTTTTGCGGGAATTTTAGGGAATGCTGCCTTAAAGCCTGAACGAACAGTAATGTATGAGGTAGGGGTAAAGCAAGAGATCTTTCCCTTTACCTCATTTGATTTTACTATCTTTTATAGGGATACACGCGATTGGGTCGGAACGAGTGCTCCCATCAATAAATATCCAGTTGGGACATACTTCAAATACGAAAATAAAGATTATTCCAATACTCGAGGTTATACAATAACCATTAACCGATCATATATAAATGGATTTGGTGCATCCCTTGACTATTCTTGGATGGTTGCAGAAGGAACATATTCCAACCCGGACGATGCATATCACAGTGCTCAGAATGATGAATCTCCATTACAGAGTTTGATTCCATTGGAATGGGATCAAACGCACACTTTGAATGGTTCGGTTACAGTTGGAGGACGTGAATGGTCTGCCTCTTTGATTGGGAAATACTGGAGTGGAACGCCTTACACTCCAGAGTTTAAGGTGGGTACTGTTGCAGGAGCTACAGCTTTTTCGGGATTTGCAGAAAATAGTGACAGGAAACCCAATTTCTTCACAGTGGATTTGAGATCATCCTATCAACTTAATATGTTTGGATTACGTTTCATGCTATTTTGTAATATCTACAACCTGCTTGACATACGAAATGAACAGAATGTCTGGAATGATACTGGGCGAGCAACTTATACTTTGACTGCGAAGGATGTTCCAAATACCTCTTCTGATCGCATCGGCCACTTAAAGGAACATCTGCTCCAGCCAGACCGGTTTTCTGAACCTAGAAAAATAAATATTGGATTTAATATTGACTTTTAGTACAAAGAATATTTAGGAGTTTTTTTTATGAAGTCACTTTTAGATATGAAAATATTTTTAACAATTATTCTTATAACCACAACAACCCAGTTAATGGGAACTCATCCTCATGGAACGACTTTGGCAAGAGCGAAAAATGTTCATTCGGGGAATAAGGTGCGAACGACTTTTTACAACTTTGGACTGGTAGGACGCCAGATGGATGAACCGGATGATATTGGTGGGGAATGGCCCATTAATTCCACTCACGAATACATTGGTGATGTCGGTATTATGGTTGGTTCAGAGATCATTGATGAAGAGGGTGAACAAAAACATAGTGTAGTAACGATTTACAGTCCAAGAGGAAGCGAGATGAACCTTGATGAACATTGGGGATGGGAACCCCTGATGGGCTACTTCAACGACGACACAAACCTTGTAGCTATGAGTCATATGGGTCCACCATCAGACCCTTCGAATCCAACCGTTCCCAATACATGGCCGGACTATTGGCCTGATAAAATGACGGACGAGCTGGATCCAGGCTGGTCTGAAAGTTGGAATGGTTACTTTGGAAAAAATCAAAAAAATGCTGAACAGGAAAGTTATTTTATTATGGATGATGCAAATGATGCAGAATTCTTATTTTTCCCCGATACCACTGATTTTGAAAGACGCGGGCTTGGCTTGAATGCCATTGTACGTGGATTACAATGGAATCATATTATGGCAGAAGATGTTATTTTTTGGCTTTATGATATTAAAAATATCGGTCATAAGCTTCACAATAAAATGGTTTTTGGAGCCATCGTTGGTACTACAACTGGTGGAGGTGGAGATACTAATGATGATTATGCAGACTTTGACAAGGTTGATGACATTGCTTATTCTTATGACCATGGGACTGACCTTGAAACAGGATTGGGAGGAATTGGATCAGGTGGCTGGTCTCCCGTTGGCTTAGCTGGTTACGCTTTTCTGGAAAGTCCGGGGAATGCAGTAGATGGTATAGACAACGATGGAGATGGATCAAACGGTGGTGGCACGATATTAACAAAAACAATGTTAGATGATTGGACTTATAATGGAATTACTTATTCCCCAGGAGACTCAATCATAATTATTGACTATAAAACTTTTTCTAGAACACATTCTGTTTTCCCAATTGACACACTTCGAATTCAACATAATAGCGGGTTCATCACAATCACTGCAGATTCGGCTTACAACGGTTTGAAAGAAATTCCCAGAAATTTGATTGATGACAACTTAAATGGATTGATAGATGAAAATAATGGAGAACTAGTAGAAATTATTGAAGGTTCAGGAGTTTATGAACATTTCTATTTGAATGAAGAATTACTTGCGGTTAACTATTTTACAGGAGATGGACTCAATAATCTATTACTTGACGAATCCCGAAGCGATGGTATAGATAATGATGGTGACTGGAATCCAGAAACTGACGATGTGGGCAGGGATGGTGCTCCCGGAAGCGGGGATACATTCTATGGAGAAGGTGATGGTGAAGCTACCTCAGGCTATGAGTTCATTGGAGAAGAATGGGTTGATACAGGTCTCCCTGGAGAACCTAATATTGATAAAACTGATATTGACGAATCGGACCAAATAGGTTTATCCAGTTTCTTCTATTTTGCATATGGTGTATTTTCTGATATGGGGTGTGATCCATGTCTTTGGGATAAAATGTACCCCGGCTATTTCAATAAGTCTGTCCAAAATGTTGACGCTGACTTTCTTTTTGGTTCTGGTTACTTTCCTCTACAAGCTGGTGAAATAGAGCGATTTTCCTTAGGATTACTTTTTGGTGACAACCTCCCGGATCTAGTACGGAATAAACAAACTGTCCAGACAATTTATAATCAAAATTACAACTTTGCCAAGGCTCCTGAACTTCCAACCGTATGGGCTTATGCTGGTGATGGCTATGTTACCCTCTATTGGGATGGCATAGCTGAAGATTCTTATGACCGTCTCTCTGGATACGATTTTGAAGGATATAAAATCTACAAAGCTACCGATACACAATTCACAGATGCTGGTGAAATCACTGATGCTTATGGTTCTCCCAAATTTAATGTAGCGATCAAACAATTTGATCTTAATAATGAGCATTCGGGATTTTTCGAAATTGATATTGATGGCGTCAAATTCGATCTTGGGGAAAACACAGGACTTGTTCATACCTGGACAGATACAAATGTTATCAATGGACATCGTTATTTTTATGCGGTAACAGCATACGACCACGGTAACCTTGAAAAAGATATACTGCCTGCTGAAACCTCCAAATTTGTTACCATTGACAAGGGTGGGAATGTCCAGACAGCAACCAACGTAGTCTCCGTTGTTCCAGATGCGCCTGCCGCCGGCTATATAATTCCTCCATCGGAAGCGGGGGAAGATGATGTCTATCCCATTCATCCTCCAAAAGGCACTGGATCTATCTCTCTTAATAATATCGACCCCTCCAAAATTATTTCAGGACATGTTTATCAGATTTATTTTAAAGATTCCCGATCTAATGGAATCGACGATGACGGAGATTGGGTACCCTGGGAAGATATTTATGGAAATGGTATTTGGGATTCCACAGAAACTTTTTATGATTATGGTCTTGATGGTCTGCCTGATACAGATGATGAAGGGGAGGAAAATGGAGAAATCGACTGGTTGGATTATGGTATTGATGGACTACGATCTCAGGATGAACCGGGATTTAATCCGTTTAGCAATCCTGATCCTAATCACGATAATTATATCACTTCTGGTCCCAATGAGAATTGTTCTGATGGTTATGATAATGACGGTGATGGCCTTATCGACGATGAAGATCTAAATGAAGATGGAGAGTGTGATGACTGGGGGACTGAAAATGACGAGATTTACCAGAGTGAAGAAACGGGGGAACCTTTTTTAGATGTAAATGGCATTTTTGATCCGCAGGACAAATTGAAAAACGATATTGGTCAGGATGGCTGTCGAGATGAATTTGAAGATGGAGTAGGTGGATGTTATGAAGTGGAAAATCCTGATTATGTTGAAGGATCTGATCCAAATAATGATAATTATGATCCTATTGATAATCCTTCGGGTACTGAGGGTAACTTATCCCCTGATCTTGGAGAACCTAATCTTGACTCCCTTGATGTAGAAGAGATGATACCTGTTACTTCACACTTTACGGTCGTGGACGTCACTGATCTCAACAATCACGAAACTGTTATTCCCTGGACCTCTGATATTGATGATGATAAAGCAATTTTCCAGGGTATGCAGATTACTGTAGATAACGATTGGGATATAATCAAAGAATCAGTCCAGTTATCCCCTGAACTTGATGAAGAGTACTCTGTAGATTTCACTAAATTTAAGCGTCCTGCTGAATTTTTAACAACTGGCTTCAAGTATCCAAAAGATGTCCAAATTATTTTTGCTGATACACTTATTGGAAAAAGCAGATATATTAATCTCATCAAAACCGATGGTGATACACTTAAAACAGAAAGTATCTCAACAAACTTCTTAGTTATGGATCCCTATCATCAGTCAGAAATTGCATTTGCAATTTTTGATCAGACCTGGTCCTATTCAATTCCAGACAGCGTTTTTAACCCAAGTAACTACAGTCAGTATACTATTATTGATACTACATTCGATGAAGGAGATACATCATTTGTTGTTACAATTTCTGATTCAGGACATTTTTCGTATGGTGATGAAATTTTATTACTTGAAGACCTGGCAGACACAACTGTTATAACATGGAATATTACAGCTTCAACAACTGACACATCGATTTTTACTTTACCCGGTCATGGAGATTCTCTCAATATTATTGTAACCAAGCCTTTTAACAGCGAAGATATTTTTGAATTTGTTTCAAACGCTCCATATATGGACCCACAGAAAATGAAAAAAGATATACGACAAGTTAAGGTGGTACCAAACCCCTACGTTGCCGGAGCAAGCTGGGAAGGACAAAACCCCTATGCTACTGGACGAGGACCTCGGTCAATCCATTTCAACCACTTACCCCCGCAGTGTAAAATAAGGATTTACACTCTCACTGGTGAACTGGTAGATATCATTAAACATTCAACAGATCTTGATGATGGTTCTGCCGAATGGGATATGCTGACTAAAGATAATCTAGCAATAGCTTATGGGATATACCTTTATCATATCGAACCTCTCCCCGGTAGTAACTATGATTTTAAACCCATTTTAGGAAAATTCGCGGTAATAAAATGATAAAGAAACACTATATATCGTTTATCTTCTGTCTACTTTTCATTAACCTTAGCGTGGTCCAGACTCAATCAGTGTCAAAAGTGGGCACTACTGCAGGACAATTTTTAAAGATTGGCATTGGATCCCGTGCTCTTGCTATGGGGGGAGCATTTGCAGCCATCGCCAGTGACGCATCCGCTCTATACTGGAATCCTGCTGGAATTTCAAGAACGAAAAATAACCATGCACTATTTGACCATACAAATTGGTTCCTGGATATCAACTTTGAATTTGTAGGTACCACATTCCATCTGGGTTCCATTGGAACTATTGGAGCTTCCATTTCCTACCTTCACATGGATGAAATGCTCATTACAACAACTCACGATCCTGAAGGAGAAACAGGTCAAACATTCAAGGCTGGTAGTTATGCTGCTTGTCTAACATTTGCAAAGAACCTTACAGACCGATTCTCACTTGGAATCAATACTAAATACATCAATGAATTTATTTACAATTGCAACGCATCCGGGTTTGCTGTGGACATAGGAACTCTTTACAAGACACGACTTGATGGTTTAACACTTGGAATGAGCATTTCAAATTTTGGTACCAAGATGCAGATGAAAGGACGTGATTTACTAATACAAACAGACCTGGACCCAACATTAGAGTCTGACCCAGAACATATAAATGCTTACCTTGCTACAGACAGGTTTGATTTACCCCTTCTGTTCCGGTTCGGATTGGCTTTTAACTTCCCCATTTTTTATTCGGGTCTAAATATCACCGTAGCAGCTGATGCTAATCATCCAAATGATAACACAGAAAGTTTGAACATCGGAACTGAGATAAATATTATGAATTCTGTTTTTCTCCGAGGAGGGCTCCATAATTTGTATCAGCGAGATTCTGAAGAAAAGTTTACTTTAGGAGCTGGAGTTAATATTAGTGTCGGTGGAATAAAATGGGGAATTGACTATTCTTATCACGAATTTGAACGATTGGGTAACCCACAAAAAATCTCACTATCATTAACCTATTAGTCTGAACAATCTATGAGCAAATGGCTTCGGGATAACCCTAGAAGTAAATCAAGGTAGAAAAATATAAATGATATTTTACTTGATTGCATGTTGCTAATACGATAAAGTTAATTTTTTTATTTGGATTTGTAGAATAATAGAGTAATTTAACAGCAAAATTTAGTAACTCTAATTCGAGTTACTAAAACTAACAGTGGTGGAATAATAATGAAATGTTTCAAATTAATAGAAGGAGAACAAATGATGAAAAAAGTTATCGTGATGATGTTTGCATTTTCTTCATCACTTCTATTTGCTGTTGATGTAAACTTCCAACTGGATATGTCAAATGAGACTGTATCTGATAGTGGTGTTCACATCGCTGGTAATATGCAGGGATGGGATCCCGCCGCTTCAGAGATGACTGATCTGGATGCAGATAGCGTATATGAAATCACCTTTACAGATCTGGCAACTGGCGATACCCTGCTGTATACCTTCATTAACGGTAACACCTGGTCTGGTCAGGAAGACAATACTGGACTCAGTGATTGTGGTGTTGATAATGGTTTTGGTGCCTATAACCGTATCTGGGTCGTTGGTGATTCTGCTGAAACTGTGGGTCCGGTCTGCTTCTCCAGCTGTATCGGCTGTGACGAAGTATACGTTACCTTCCAGGTGGATATGGAGAATGAGGATATTTCACCCGATGGAGTTCACATTGCCGGAAGCTTCCAGGAATGGGACCCAGGGGCTACTGCACTGTCAGATGACGATGGGGACACCGTCTATACAGTCAAACTGCCCCTAACAATCGGCGAAACTATCTACTTCAAATATATCAATGGAGATGAGTGGGGTGAAGATGAAAGTGTTCCAAGTGAATGTGCTGATGGCGGAAACCGGTACCACACGGTAGGTAGTATTGATGAGATACTCCCGGAAGTCTGTTTCGGATCATGTGATCCTTGTGAAGGATTAAACTTACAGGAAGCTGATGTGACTTTCCAGGCGGACATGACCAATATGAACGCTCAAGGATTCGATCCGAATATCCACACTATTGAAGTACGTGGAGGCTTCAATGGCTGGGCAGGTGGTGACGTGATGGTACAGGTTTTCGGTGACCCAAACACCTACATATTTGATACTACATTAACAGTAAACGTGGGTGATCAAATTGAATGGAAATTCAAAGCTAACCCGGATTCCGTCTGGAACAACGGCGGCTGGGAAACTGGTGACAATCGCAGTTTTGAATGGACTGGCGATGACATCGTTCTTGATCCTGTTGAACCAAATATCCTTCCCATAGGACAAGACCTGCTGAATGATGTAACCATCTCTTTTGAAGTCGAGTGGATTGATGGTACCCTGAACGTAAACACCGGCGAACCCTTCCCGGTGAAACCGGATACTCTCGTATTTAACGGTTCTTATCTGAATGGATGGTATACCTGGGGTGATTGTATGGGTCCAGGATGTCAGACACCGGCAAGTCCTGATATGCCACGTCTTACAGATGATGATGGAGATGATTTCTTTACTGGTACTCTTGATCTGCCTGCTGGACACCCTAACCTCCTTATGGGCAAGTTCGGTGCATTCTATCCGGGAATTGACAGTTTAGCCGCTGTTTCTCCCAATGGTGCTATCGACAATGAAGCAGGATTTGGTGCCGATTATGTTATCGTGATTCCCGTGGATGCAACTACATACACCTATGCGGGAAGATTCGGCGAAAATAATCCCGATAACCCGTGGGTTGGAATTGATGACGAACCTGGCTTACCGGTGGTATTTGCACTGCTTCAGAACTATCCGAATCCATTCAACCCGGTAACAGCAATCAAGTTTGATCTGGCGGGAGAATCAGATGTGAATCTCGTGATCTATGATTTGCTTGGTCACGAAGTAGCCACACTGGTAAATGATAGGTTGAATGCTGGATATCATAATGTTGTATGGAATGGCACAGACAGGTTTGGTAAACCAGTAGGTACTGGTATATATTTCTACCAGATTACAGTTGGAAACTTAACATCCAGTAAGAAGATGTTGTTGTTGAAGTAATCTTCGAGTATCGATAATCCACATCGGATTAAGTAGACTATAAGAAAAAGCCCCGGTTTTTGTCGGGGCTTTTCTTAAAAGAAATTAATTCGTTGAATGATGACATTTTACCAAAATAACTATCTGACGATATTTTATCGTAAATTTCCCCTGAAAAAATTAACTCAATTTGATATTTCATATGAGTTTACATTATCCTAAAACTATATTTTTATCAATTGTGATTCTTTTTACTCTCGGTTGTGAGAGAAAGATACCTGAGAATGCTGTTGCAAGGGTAGGGAATACTATAATCTCAACCTATGAATTTCTACATACCTACACAGATTTAATGCTCTACACAAATCAGCTGGATTCCCCTGAGACACGTCGAAAACATCTCAACAAATTAATACAAAAAAAACTGCTCGCACAGGCAGCACGCGGGCAAAATCTCCATTTGGATTCTTTATCTCTTAATCTGGTAAAAAAAGCAAGGGAAAAAGCTCTCCTTGATGTTCTCTATAAATCAAAGATTACCACAAATATGACTGAACCCGTTGATTCTCTTATCCGGTTAAACTTTAAGTGGTCAAATACCGAGGTACATTTACGTCATATTTTTAGTGAAGATAAATCCACGATTGATTCAATTTATTCTTATTTGTGTCAATATCCAGAGACATTTGAGGAAGTTGCTCGAAGCACTTTTAATAATCCAGTTCTTGCTGAACGGGGAGGTGATATTGGTTATATTAAATATAATCAAATGGACCCCGCCTTTGAAGAAGCAGCCTACTCTTTACCTGTCGGTTCTACCTCACTACCTGTGCGTTCTTCCTATGGTTGGCATATCATTCAAAAGTTGAATGAAAGATCTCAAGTCATTTTAAGTGAAGATGAATACCAACAACAAAGACAGTGGTTAAAACGACAGATTATTCGAAAACAGCAACAAATATTTGCTGATAAATATGTTAACAAAATGGTGAGCTCAAAAAACATCCATATAAACGACGACCTGTTTTATTTTGTTGCTAATAAGGTCCATAGTATCTTACATATAAATCATCCAGATCAGAATCTTCAATACCTGCCACCATACTCCTGGGAAAATCAGAAACAGATCCGATTATCGCTCGGTGATTTGAAATACGAAACATTGGCAACTTTTGATAAAGGACGGTTTAGTGTAGAAGATTTTATCGATCATCTGGATCAACTTCCTGCTAACATTCTATATGATAATCTTGTGACTGGGTTTTATCGGATCCTGCGGGATCATATTCTCATTCAGGAAGCAATTAACTCTGGATTATTTGATGATCCTGAAGTAAAAATTCGATCTCGTGATGCTGAGGATTTATATTATGCTTCAAAATATCTTTCCTGGTACACAGGACAACATCCAGATTCGTCTGGTAATGTACACATTAATAGTTCACTACTAAAACATCTCGCTGACAGCCTGACCCAACAATACAATATCAAGTATTACTATGAGATTTTAGATACTTTGTTTTAACTGAAGAACTTATTATTATCGAATGGCAAAAGAGCAGTTACCAAAATCAATATTCACTCCTATAAAATTATGGATCTTCAGGCTGATTCTTATTGTTCTTCCTATACTTTTTATTTTAGTACTTGAAGGAATTCTTCGGCTCTTCAATTTTGGCTATGATCTTAGACTGTTTATTCCTTATCACGAAAATCAAGATCTCCTCATTGCTAATACAAACGTTAGTCTTAGATACTTCTCCAAAAAAGATATGACAGGATTTGGGACGGTAGATTCTTTCTGGAAAGGAAAAAGACCAAATACCAAACGAATATTTGTATTAGGCGGGTCCACAACAGCGGGTTATCCTTACTTTTTTAATGGTGGATTCCCCACTATGATGAAGGAGCGCCTTGTAACAGCATATCCCGATTGTGAATTTGAGGTAATTAATCTTGGGATGACAGCCATAAACAGTTACACTGTCCGTGATTTTACAAAGGAGTGCTTGGATTATGACCCGGATTTACTCCTCATCTATGCTGGACATAATGAATTTTACGGTGCTCTAGGACCCGGTTCCAGTCAAGGGAGCTTTTTCCAATCCCTTGGGGGAAGAACAGCAATTCTTTTCTACCTTAAAATCAAGCGATTGAGACTGTATCAGGTAATCCATAAAATCATCAACAAAATCCAGCCACCCCCTACTTCCAAGAAAAACAAAGGAACGGAAACTTTAATGTCTAAACTTGCTAAAGAGCAGGAGATTCCTTACCAATCTCGCTTATATCAGCGAACCCTAAGGGATTTTGAAGCAAATATTCGGGATATCATACAGTGCTGTCAGGAAAGAAATGTCCCAGTATTGATTGGGACTTTAGTGTCCAACCTCAGGGATCAACGCCCATTTGTTTCAGTTTCTGATCCTTCCATAGATAAGGAGGAGTTTGATAAAAAGGTCGATAAAATAAAAATTTTCATGAGAAATAGGAATTTTAATATAGCGCTGACCCACCTTCAAGAGCTTATGGACAACAATCCTTTCCACGCTCTCATCTACTTTTTTGCAGGACGGTGCAGTGAATTCCTTGGTGATTTTGAACAGGCAAAAATCTATTACAGGCAGGCAAGGGATTATGATGGGCTCAGATTCCGAGCATCACAGGAAATGAATATTTTGATTAAATCTCTTGAAGAAGAACCAGAGGTATCTGTTTCTGATATAGCAGGTTTAATAGAATCAGAATCATCCAACGGATTGATTGGAAACACCCTAATGTTGGAACACCTGCATCCCACGGTTGAAGGTAACTTTTTCATCGCAAAATCATTTGCAAACACTCTCATTGAAAAGGATATCCTTGGAATTGGGAAAGGACATATTGTATCAGATGATTTCTATAGAGACCGTATCTACCTGACTCCTTTGGACATTTCCATAGCTGAATACCGAATCCAGATTCTGACTTCTGGTTGGCCTTTCAAGACTCATAAACGATTTGTCACAGTTTCAGACCTTAAACCAAAAACACCTGAAGATTCCATAGCTATAGATCTTCTAAAAAACAGAAAATCATATTGGGAAGCTCATATCTGGATGGCGGAGCATTATAAGTCTGAAGAAAATTGGAACAATGTCTTGAAAGAGAACGAGACTCTTGTCAAAGCTTTTCCGAATGTCTGGAAAAGTTACAAGGCATTGGCTGAACAGCAAATTGATCTTGGTATGCTGGAAAAGGCACTGGGGAATCTTATTACGGCTGTAGAATTTGGAGGGGATGCTTATTGCAATAAAATGGCAGGAAGCATACTTGTTCAAAAACAGCAGGCAGAAAATGGCATACCTTACCTTGAACAAGCTGTGGTACTATCACCGAATGATGCCCAAGCTCGTTATAATTTGAGTGGAGCTTATTATATGATGGGCCAAGTAGAATTAGCAAAACAGGAACTTGAATACATTATCTTTAATTTTCCTGATTACAGCCGGGCAAGGGATTTCTATGACCAGATTCTTAACACCGAACCCGTAGAAATAAATTAAAACAGCGTATAAATAAACGGCGCAATGGCAGAGCCTTCTGTCAAAATGATTAATGCTCCCAGCAGAAGCAACATCATGATAATCGGTGCCAACCACCACTTTTTCCGAACCCGTAAAAACTCCCAGAATTCTTTAATGATGGAAAATTTACTCATATCATCCTCTTTTCAATATATACTGTTTAAAGTTAGTACATTTTCCCATACTGCTCTTTTGTACGTCCTGACAGATCCTTTTTCACCCAATAGCTTTCCCGGTTCTTCTCGAACTTCTTATCTAAAACATCTTTTCCAAAAAGTCTTAATACCAAACCTGTGGGAGTAAGTACAAAATAGAATAACACGGTCAGAATAACCCTTGAGACAATCCCACCTATGAAATAAGCAAGGAGCATCCATATTTTGTATACCGGTCGTAAAACAGCTGGTAAAATAAAACCCAGGATTAAAAACAGAAGTCCAATCCCCCACAACCATTTGGGAACATCAAAGTTGTGAGTTTTCAGGGAAATGAAAATTCCAATGAGTCCCAGTCCAACAGCTATGACCAACCCAAATTTTTGGATAGATTTTTTGGAGGTATCCAGCGTTTTGATTTCCTGAAATATTTCCTTAATCCAGCTCAAATTTTTCTCTCCAGTCCAAATCATCTATAAATTCCGGTTGATCCTCTTTATCCAGCAAAAAATCACCCATTACAAGATAATCCATCTCCGT
>CAZVFT010000015.1:0-32865 GCA_964626495.1 uncultured bacterium | reverse complement strand
GGGAACCTGCCCCTCAACTGGCGCTATTTTAACCGGACAGTAGTGATTTACAGTAACAATGTGATATGAAAATCTCTGGAAAAACTATCTGGCGGGAAGTTAAATCCCTGTTCATCATAATTCTAATCGCTCTTGCTCTCAGGGCGACTGTCGTTGAAGCGTATATTGTCCCCACAGGTTCAATGGAAAACACCATTATGACTGGGGATTTTTTAATTGGAAATAAATTTATCTATGGGATGCGGACTCCCGATTGGCTCGGAATCCCTTATACTGATATCGGAGCATTTATCCCCTGGACTCGATTGCCGAAATTTCGAAGCCCGGAACAGGGGGATGTGGTTATTTTTAAGTATCCTCGCGATGTATTTCAAAAATACGTGAAGCGTCTTATTGGAATGCCCGGTCAGACAGTTGAAATACGTGAAAAAGGGGTCATTATCAATGGTGAAGAATTTGACCTTCCACAAAAAGGAAAGTATAAAGATCCCCAAATCTTATCTCCAGATGTTAATCGAAGAGGAGAGATTATGTTTCTCCGTAATGGAGGCAATCGCGATAACCTTAGACCATTTCGAGTTCCAAAGGAAGGAGATATAATTGAAATAAATAAAAAAACTAATTGGGATTATTTGATTCCCATAATGCTTATGGATGATCACGAGGTGAGATTACATTTTAAGGGAAGAACATTTATCTTTACGATGGATGATCCTATTGATTTAAGTCGAAGATATTCCTCAAGCCTTTGGTTGAAAATCCGTGGATTATTTACTAATACTCCACCTAAACTGAAGAAATTAGATAAAATGAGACAACGATATTATAGTTATAGTAACGGTGATGGGTATCTTCTTAATGTTTGGAATTTTAATTTCTCTGAAGAAGTTATAAATTATTTGAGTATTGACGGTAAACCCTTAATAGTTTTTGAAAATTACGAGGTAGAACAGGATTACTATTGGATGATGGGTGATAATCGTGATGATAGTGCTGATTCAAGATACTGGGGTTTTGTTCCGCACGATCATGTTTTAGGAGTAGCCCTTTTTGCCTACATGTCCTGGGATTTTAAAAACAATTTAATTCGATACTGGCGAATTGGTGAAATCATTTCCTGAGTTTTAACATAATATATGAGTCCAGAAAGGCAATTTTCAAGTGAAAGAAACCGTTCCGTCGAGAGCCGGACACGTAAAACGGTTCCTAATAGTTTGTTTGTTGAGTATAACCCACGACTTAAGTCGTGGGTTATCAACAAATTACAAGAATACACAACCATTTTAATGGTTTTTGTAATTAATAGAAAAATCGACGTATTTACCTTTTCGGAGTGAACTCATTTATACTTTTATACTTTTTCTAAAATTCCATTGACAATCCGTCAATCTTTGTGTATTATTTTCCGAGTTTCCATTGTCCAAATCTAACACATAGGTTCAATAAAAAAGGGGACGTACAATGTTCGGTGCTATAATCTTTGCCATAAAAATTGTCTTTGCTGCCTTCCTTGTCATTCCTCTGTTCTTATCTAAAAACCTGGCGATACCCAGAGATAAGGTTGCCATTTATTCTGTTATTTCCATTATCTCTGCTGCTCTCACCGCTCTATCTATTAAAGTGGGTTCTGGTTTTATTGCTGCCAGCTTATTTGTAGCGATCGGAATTGTTTCATACAGTCAATTCAAGAAAGAAGATCAATGGATGGATGTTTTGCAGACCATTGCACCATTCTGGCTCGTGTCAGTAATTGGTATTTGTGTGGGAGCAGGTATGATCATTCAGGCAATTATTTTAGTGGGTGTATCGTATTATATCGTGAATTATTTGCCAATTTTGTTAACAAAAGAGAAAAGAGTAAAAGAAGAAAACAATTAATATATTTGGAATTAATTTGAGGGTAACGATATGCAAAATAATATAATAATCCTTATAATCACCCTGTGTTTAATTTCATTAAGTGGTGCCCAGGAAGTGGAGATCGACACAGCCAATTTATTTGAAGAGGAATTTATAATTCCTGAAGGTAAAGCTGAGATGGATATGGAAGAGATAATCATGGAAGATTTTCCACTTGAACCGATGGAAGATAAATCTGTTTCTACAGGGATACCCATTCCTGGATTTGAATTTGTGGAACCGGAAGAGTTGGATACAGCCACCACCGTGGAATTTATTGATACCTCCGGGGTACGTAAAGATACACTTGTCGAACCTGATATAGGTGACCTTGATTTATTTCCTGAAGATACAACTACAGTAATTGATTCTGTTATTTTTGTTGAGGTGGATACAGTAGCAGAAGACACTTTAGAATCACTGATATCTCAGGAGGTTCCTCAGTCACTCGATGTTGGATATCAAGGCTTCAATTGGGGAATGACGAAGGATCTATTCCATCAGTATGTTGAGATTGATTCCTTAATACCGAGCACAAGAAAAGATGCTTTATCGTTTTATGGCTCTCTTGGTGAGGATAGTGTTAAATACACTTATTATTTTTCACCGAATGGATTTTGGAAAGTAAAGATTGATTTTAATATCATAGAGTCAGAACTTGATAATTACATAGATCATTTTAAACGGATAGAAAAATATCTGACAAAAAAATATAGCGCTCCCATCCTAACAAGTCGCCACGATATAGGTACTAATAAGGAATACTGGTTTTCACCTTATCCCAAAATTGCCAGGGCTTATTATCGATCTTCATGGAGTGAATTAGGAACCAAAATAGAACTTCTTCTTGACGCACGAACTCCTATAGAATACAAACCAGCTCCTGTTTTTGAAGATTTGACTACCGACCTCGTCCTTTTCTACTATCGAACGGACTACTATGAGATAATCGTTCCTGATAGTTCTGCGATATTGAATGACTATTAGATTTTTAAATAAAGAAAAATCCGCCATTATCAAAGTATACCCTTTATTTTTTTCAATTCACCGAACAGTGAGTTTTTTCAGCTTTAATCGATTTTGATAAATATATCATCAAAAGTAAAACAGGTTCCCAGAAAACCTGGTGTCTATCTATTCAAAGATGAGAAGGGTATAATTCTTTATATCGGAAAAGCTAAAGTCTTACGGGATCGGGTGAGGACTTATTTTCAAAAAAGTAACCAATCGATACCAAGATTAATTTCAATGATGTCAAGAGTGGTTGATCTTGAGTGGATAGTGACAAATACCGAAGTGGAAGCGCTGTTAGTCGAAGCCAATCTTATAAAAGAACATGCTCCCAAATATAATGTAAGTCTTAAGGACGATAAATCTTTCCCCTATGTCAGGATTACTCGTGAACCTTTTCCACAGGTAATTATCACCCGTAAAATTGTGAAGGATGGATCTAAATACTTTGGACCATACACGGATGTAAAATCCCTTAGAGGAACATTTAAAGTTATACATAAGGTATTTCCCGTAAGAAGCTGTGAATACAAAATTAATGAAGATGTAATCGCACGGAAAAAAGTATCTGTCTGCCTTGATTATCACATCAATAAGTGTGAAGGACCTTGTGAGGGACTGGTGGATGGGGCAACATACAATCGAATGATCAAGGATGTGATTCGATTTCTTCATGGTAGAACCAATGAAGTATTAAAATCTCTTAAGAATCAGATGGAAATTCTATCTGATGAAATGCGGTTTGAAGAGGCAGCAATTGTAAGAGACCAAATAAAGTCTATCGAATCTTTCACCCGGCGACAGCGAAAGGTGGCCGCTAATTTTGAGGATAAGGATATTATCGCTTTTGCTGTTGAAGAAAGTGATACCTGTGCTGTCGTAATCCGTCTTAGAAATGGAAAGATTGTGGGTCGAGAAAAAATGATGATGAGTGGTGTATATAGTGACTATCAACCGGAAGCATATTTAGCATTTTTACGACAATTTTATCTGGACAGTGATTTTATTCCCCCCGAAATCATACTACCAATGAAACCCGATGGTGAAGTTACGATTACTTCGTGGTTGACAAATAAACGAGGAAGAGGGGTAAAACTTACGGTACCACAAAGGGGAGAGAAAGCCCGTCTGCTTCGTATGACCCAGCAGAACGCAAAGCTTTTATTAGAGGAACATCTTCGACAGAAGGAAAGACGGCGGGAACTCATTCCTGGAAAAGTATTGCAATTGCAATCTGATCTTCATCTTTCCGTAGCTCCAAGACGAATTGAGGCATTTGATATCTCCAATATTCAGGGAAGCTATCCTGTCGCAGCTATGGTATGTTTTATAGATGGTCAACAAAAGAAAAACCTTTACCGAAAGTTCATAATAAAAACAGTAAGGGGAGTAGATGATTTTGCAATGATAAGGGAAGTTGTATTGAGACGATATCGTCGTTTAAAGAGTGAAAGTGCCCAATTTCCCGATTTGATACTGATAGATGGGGGTAAAGGTCAACTTGGAATGGCTGTGTCAGCTCTTCGGGAACTGGGGTTGACGTACATTCCTGTCGTGGGTCTTGCTAAGCGTCTGGAAGAGGTTTTTATACCTGAGTATTCCGAACCTCAGTCGATTGCCAAACATTCGTCCGGTTTAAGGTTACTTCAGCATATCCGAGATGAAGCCCACCGGTTTGCTGTTGCATTTCATCGAAAACGACGAGGGAAATCAGTAATACATTCAATCTTTCACGAAATAAAAGGGGTAGGACCTGTTACTGTTAAGAAACTGTTTACCAATTTTGGGGATGTCCATTCTATCTCTAGAGCTTCAGAAGAAGAGATTTCCAGAAAAATTGGGATTCGGAAATCATTAGCAGAAATGATAATTTCCACTGCAAAAGAATTTGTAAATGATAGGTAAAAAAAATTCCTAAGGATAATAGGTCAAGAAGGAAATAGATAATGTCAATAAGGAAAATAACAGAATGGGAAATCCACTATATTGAAGAGAAATTGGGGAGGTCACCAACTCCACTTGAGTTGTCTCTATTGTCTCATCTTTGGAGTGAGCAAGTTTCTCATAAAAATGTCATATCAATTATGGATTCGGTTACACAATTTGGTGAAAATATCATCACTAACCTTCCATTTCAATCTATAGGGTTTATTAATACGAATGGTGATACATCTATTATCGCAGGGATGATAACTCTTCCACCGTCAACTGGCGTAAGAAAGAGTAAACAAAAAGCAAATGAACTTTTACTGGAGATTGCCACTCTGGGTGCTATACCGTTGGAAGTAATTAACAAGAACAATACAATCCTTGCAATTGGAACTCTCCAGAAAAAACTGGTTAGAAAGCCCACAACTTTTAGTGAAGGAAACCTTCTGTATCTCCTGAGATCGTCATCATCTAAACATCTTCAAAAATGTGTTTTAGAGCTACATCCTCACAGCTATGTTAGAAGTCTGAAAATCATTGATGAAGGGGGATTAATTGTTGCTTGTACTAATCTGGCAAAAGAGGGAAAAGGTGGAATTGATTGTGATATTCAATCATTTCCAGAAGAGAAGAAGAATTTTCACAAGAAGATGTTAATCCGAAAATATTTTGGATCAGTTCTCGCTGTGGTGATTCGTGGTTTTGAAAAGGAAATTCAAAAGATTAGTCAAAAAAGTAATGTGGATTGTATTCAGGTTGGGAAGATTACCGGTGAGGACGTTCTTCGTTTCCAAGTGACGGGACAGGAGGTAGCTGAGATTCCTAATGCACTTATGTTTCCTTCCACAGATACGCTTTCTGTGTCAAATCAGGAACTTGGAAAACCCAAATATCTTGAGAAAGTTAATTCTCTGGATCTCAGTGAAGTTCAACAGCCAACTGATTTCAACCGGACATTGGTAAAACTTGTCTCATTGCCTGATGTGATGCCGGATAAAGGAGTCCTGACATCAAAAAAATCATCCAATGCCATTGCTCATATCATTCCTCTTGAGGAAGGCCATAGGCATCTTGTGGTGTCTATTGAGGGGAACAATCAATTCTTATTTCTGGATCCAGCCACCGGGGGGAAGTGTGCAGTAGCTTCAGCCATCAGGAATGTCCTTTGTTGTGGGGCTACACCCCGCTTTGTTACCCTTGACGCAGATTTTGATGATCTATCTGATCCAACAGCTCATTATCAGTTCCGAGAAGCTATATCTGGCTTAGGAAGAGCCAGCACTGTTTTTAATCTTCCTATTGTATCAACCCATCTTGTTACGGATAGAATCCCTCGGGAAAATCCCAACCTTATCGCAGGAGTAGTGGGGGATGTAGAATCTGTTGACCAGATAATCAGTCAGGATTTTAAGGATGCGGGAGATTTTATTCTGATTTTTGGCAGTCATCGAGGAGAAATAGGAGGTAGTGAATACCTAAAACTCATCCACAAAAAAGAGCTCGGTCCTCCTCCTTCTGTGGATTTATTAATGGAACGAAATCTTCAGGAATTTATTTCCCTGACAAACAGTTCAAAAATGATTAAATCCGCATATCCCGTATCAAAGGGTGGACTTTCTCTGGCTCTTGTACGCTGTCTTTTGAATTCAAGAGAGGGAATCGGTGCTCGAATTCATATGAGCAGTAAAATTCGCGATGATGAAATGTTGTTCGGTGAAACCCAGGGACTGGTTATCGTTACAGTGGAAGAGGAATCCATTATCGATATTGAACGAATATGTATGAAATTACGACTACCATGTACCGCAATTGGACGGGTGACTGATACAGGGAAGTTTGAGTTTAACGATTTAATTTCAGTAAAGGTGGAGAAAATCGCATCTGTCCGACAAGCAACCTTGCTTGTCGGATAATATTTTATAGTTTAGCCTTTACGCTCAATTATTACTGCCAGCGTTTTAGTCATTTATCGGAAAAGATTTCGGGGGTGAGTAATCCAGAATAGAACTCAGGTCGTCGATCCTCAAGAAGGTGGTTAGAAGGAGTGATATATTTATCCCGGGCATCTTCCACGTTAATTTCTTTGATGTAAAGTTCATCCAGCTGAGAGGGAGCCCGATGGAGAAGAATTCCTTTCGGAGCAACAATCTGACTATTTCCTGTGAATTGAATTTCTTCCCCAGGTTTATTTTCTACCCCAAAGCGATTTGTAGTAATGGCGAAAACGCCATTTTCCAAGCAACGAGTTTGCATGGCTGATTGGCAATAATCGAGGATAAGATTGGAAGGATGACAGATGATATCTGCCCCCATAATTGTTAAGCTCCGCATCACTTCTGGAAAAATCCAATCAAAACAGATCATTATGCCAATTTTTACTCCAAGGATTTCCACAACCTGCGGAGGAGCATCTCCCGGATCGAACCATTGTTTCTCATCGTCAAAAAGGTGAAGTTTCCTGTAGGTGTAAAGAATCCCGTCAGCACCTATTAGAAGAGCACTATTATAAACGCGACTATGGGATTTTTCCACAAAACCAGTGACGATATAGAAATTCCGTTTATTGCAGAGATGGATCAGGGTATCAACGGTGGAAGAATTCTTCGGATCTTCAGCCAGCTCCTGGACTGTTTCCCGATTCTGAAGATAGTATCCGGTGAATGGCAGTTCAGGCAAAACAATAAGATCAGCGTCTGCATATTTAAGTGTGTCGACGATCTTTTTAGTGTTTTGTTTAATCTGTTTCCACCTTGGATAAAATTGAAAATACCCGATTTTTATCATACTCTTTCTCCCAATAGTTCATATTGAAGCATAATTAAGGTTATCATCTTATCGCGAGTTTTTTAGGAGTTTAATGAAGGGCTTTACTCCTGCTAAGATTGCCAGGATAACAAACCACCAGATACTCAATTGAAGGATAGATGGAATCAACTTGACAATAATCAGCGCCACAAAGATCGCTGCAATTTGCAGGAACTTGATATCCCAGATCGTCAGCTTTTTTACTCTCTCATTGATGACATCAAATAAGCTCATCTATTCTTTCTCCTGAATGATAGTAAGTTATTCATCAACAATAGATTTTTCAAAGTCTTTAACAACGAATTTTTTTCTTTTCTGAATAATACTATGTCCCTCAGACGCCAACCTTTTTTTAATGTTGTCAATACCGCCAGGATATTTGGGATTCAGTTGACCACCTTTTTTAAGAGTGCGCCAGTATGGTGTGATTTCCGTTTTTCCCACATTTTCATCTTCATTAGCTGCATTAGCGGAAATCATAGCAAAAATACCGGTCGTGATGGGACAGCCGATAGTAGCACCGTGTTTTTCGCGAGAATCTGACGAATTTTGTTGATCGTGATAAGTTTACCCTTTGGAACCTTTTTCATAATTTCATCAACTTCAATGGGAGCAGGTATCACCAATGTTCCAGTCCCCCAGCGCTGGCTCATTTTTTTGGTAATCTTTTCAACCCGTGGAAGGTCTTTGCTGTCAGAAAGTTTCTCTCGCCATGACTTCTTTTTCTTTGTCATATTTTTACCTCACTGAGAATTGGATTTATCGAAATTATTCTGCCAGAAAAATAGCTTCTATTCTTAATAATTGAAAGTCAATTATATCATTTATTAAGGTATTAGGATTGAAAATTTAGGAATATTTTAGTTCGAAGATCCAAAAGTAATGGTGGTATCCAGGCTTGTAGAATCCGATTGCCAGAAGTGGAATGTGTAGCTTGTATCTTGTCCGATAGTGATCGAAACTGGAATAGTCATTTTTGAAATTACATCAGGGCAAGTTAGACTTTCATCTTGAGGGCAAATTAGGCTTTCATCTCGTTTAATGAATATTTGTACAAAATAGTCAGTATTTTGATAGTCAATTTCTGTGTGATCGTGTTCCCAGCAGAGGTCTCCCACCCACCCGATACATTCGAAGGTAGCTTTTCTATCAACAATATGGGTTACCTTTACCGAATCCACACAAAAAGGCTGAATGTATTCTTTTTCATCTGGTTCAAACAGACAGGAATTGATAAGAGTTAGGAACACGATACTTGCGAGTGAGATTATTTTGTTCATCTGTCTATATTTTTAATTTACAAATATTTTAATCAAAAAATAGATATTAGTAAAAAGAATGTAAACAACCCACCCCATCCGTCGGCTGGCGGACCCCCTCCGATGGAGGTGACTTATCGCTGTGTTTTTTACGTAACCGCTTTTCTGATAATCTCTGACGGTGAAAGAATAATAAAGTTCCCTCTCAGAGAGGGGTCTCCACCGGATGGTGGAGGGGGTGTGTCAGAAACGTGCAGAGCCGAAAAAACATAAGTTGGATGAAAATAGACTGTAATCTAACTTTGCAGAAGTTGAGCTTGTCCGGCTACTGACGGAAAATTCCGCAAAGTTTTAAATACTAAATTGACATTTACCGAACTCTGCTGTAAAATAAAGATATAAATAAGGGGTATTTCGATGAAAAAGAAAGTGAAACTAAAAAATGGTACCGACGTCACTATCCGTCCAATGAGGAAGAAGGATATTGATAGATCTCATACGTTTTTCCAGAACCTCCCTACGGAAGATAGGGAGTATCTTCGAGTTGATGTTACGAAACGTGAGATTGTCAAAAAACGAATTCGGGCAATGAAAACTGGCAAGATCAAACGGTTAGTGTCTGTTGTGGATGATGAGATTGTAGCTGAAGGATCACTGGAGATGGAGACGAATGGATGGAAAGGTCACATCGGTGAATTGCGATTGATTGTGGCTAGTTCACTCAAGCGTAAAGGGCTTGGGATGCTTATGGCTCGGGAACTCTACTTTTTAGCGGCTAGCAGTAAACTTGAGGAAGTAACTGTGAAGATGATGCGTCCTCAGAAAGCAGCTCAAAATATATTTAAAAAACTCGGTTTCCGGGAAAAAGCCGTACTGCCTGAGTATGTAAAAGATATCAGTGGTAAAAAGCAGGATTTAATTGTGATGGCATGTGACCTTAAGGAAATGTGGCAGGAGTTGGAAGACTATTTAGAGGTTAGTGACTGGCAACGAACAAGATAAATCTTCCGATAGATTAAGTAATCATTGTCATTCAAACATCATTACTGCATTTCCACAATAGACACCGTTACATAAAAATACCACAAAAAGGGTAAGAGGTAAAATATCAGGAGTATTATTAATGAGTAATAATCTATCAAAATTATTGGCTATTTCTGTTGTATTATTGATCTTCACAGGTGCTATTATTAACGCTGGTGTTATTGAACAAACCTATACTTTTTCCGATTATAAAATAACAAATCGTGATAGCTATCAAATAATTAATTTTAAATATACCAATCTCTCTGGTAAAGTTGGAGAACCAGTTTTACCATATCATTCAGTCTCATTGCTGTTACCACCGGGGGAAATTGCGGAATCAATAGAGATTTTCGGTCAAGAGGAGACAATTATTCCCGGTGAATTTCAACTTTATCCCCGTCAATATTCACGACCCATTTCAATTGGAAAATCAGGTGTATTTGTTAAAAATGCGTCTGTGTACGAAAGCAATAAAACCTATCCAAACAGATTACATGGTGAAATTTCTACACACTTTATGAATGGATATTCTTTTGTTCTTTCAACATTCACCCCCCTGCAATATTACCCAAAAAGCGGGAAGGTCTCTTTCTTCAGGAAGATAACCGTAAAAATCACGACAACACCTGATATAAAATCTGAAAGTGCCCTAAACAGTTTATCTTCCTCAAACAAAATAAGAAAAAGAGTTCAAACCTTTGCTCAAAACCCCGAGCTTATTTCAACATATCCAGGGCAGTATGGTCGAGAGGATGAATATCAACTGTTGATCATTACTCCCACTCAGTTTGAAAATAGTCTTCAGGATTTAATTGATATCTATCTTGTTCGTGGACTGAGAACAGAAATGGTCACCACGGATTTTATTGATTCTTCATTTTCTGGATCTGATTTACAAGAACGAATCAGAAATTATATTATTCAGGAATATCAGGACCACAGCATTGAGTATGTAATACTGGTTGGTGATGTTGAACATATTCCCTACAGGGGATTTTATTGTGCAGTTCAGTCATCACAGACATATGAAGATGATGATATTCCCTCCGATTTGTATTACTCAGCGTTAGATGGGACATGGAACGATGATGGAGACAATTATTGGGGAGAAATTGGTGAGGATGATTTATTACCAGAAGTGTCCGTAGCACGGTTACCTGTTAGTGATTTAACTGAATTGAACAATTTATTGAATAAAATCATTTCTTATCAGGATAATCCGGCTCAAGGGGAACTGGATAAACCGTTTCTTGTAGGTGAATATCTTTGGGACGATCCGCTAACGTGGGGAGGTGACTATCTGGATTTACTTGTTGGATGTCATGATGATAGTGGTTACACCACCTGCGGAATCCCTGAAGATCATAATATCGAAACACTATACGACCGTGATGTTGGGTATTGGTATAACAGTACATTAATTGGAAAAATCAATGAAGGAAAATCCTTTATTCACCACTCGGGACACGCAAATTGGAATTATTGTATGAGGTTAAACTTGTATGATATAACAAACTCAAATTTCTCTCAGGTGAACGGCATCGATCATAATTATACACTGGTTTATACGCACGGTTGTTATTCTGGTGCATTTGATTATTATGATTGTATTGCAGAAAAAATGGTCAATCTTGAAAACTTTTCTGTTGCTTTTGTAGGGAACTCAAGATACGGTTGGTTCAATGAAGGTCAGACAGAAGGACCATCTCACCATCTTCATCGTGAATTTGTGGATGCTCTTTACAGATATCGTACCGGAAGGATTGGTGAAACTCATTTGCTGTCAAAAATAGATACAGCACCGTGGGTGAATGCTCCAGGTCAGTGGGAGGAGGGAGCGCTTCGATGGTGTTTTTATGACTGTAATGTGCTTGGTGATCCTGCAATGTCCATCTGGACAGATGAACCAATAACTATCCAGGCAACTTACGATGATACCATTTCAACAAACACATCAGTCCTTTCTGTGACCGTTAGTAGTAACGATAGTACAGTAGAAGGTCTTACCTGTATTCTCATAAATGAAGGTGAAATCCTTGGCAGGTCTGTTGTAGATGAAAATGGAGTTGCTGAAATTGTCATCAGTTCTCTATTATCTAACGGGGATACCTTAGACCTCGTTATTTCCGGTTATAACTGCTTGCCAGCGACATATTTTGTGTATGTTTCTTCTCAAGCTGGAATTCAAAATGAAGTGATGATACCAGAAATTGCAAAACTTGAGCAGAACTACCCAAATCCCTTCAATTCTGTCACTACCATTCGTTTTAATATACCATTAATAGAGATGCAAAGCATTGTCTCTCTACAGGTATATGATGTAAAAGGGAGATTAGTGGAACAATTGGTGAGTGGTCGATTTGTTAATGGTGAGCATGAAGTGGTCTGGGATGCGTCGGGTCAGCCCAGCGGAGTCTACTTTGTTCGGCTTACTGTTGGTAATCAGACTCAAAACCGTAAAATGTTGCTATTGAAGTGAACGTCACTTCATACAATGTAATTTAGGGGGTGGAATAATATTAGTCATCGGATAAAATCCATAATGTGTTATAAAACAATTAATTACATCTATAATACGTGTGAGTTATTCTATTCCACCCCCCTAACTATTTGATCTCCCTAATAATGATTTTTATTCTAATCCATTACATAGGGAAGAAAGACTAAACTGTGTGTGATTCAAAAAACATATTTTGTTTAATTCTCGTATTTGCTTTTTTCATTCTAAATACTAATGAAGTAAGAGCAAGTGACAATTATCAAACGTTTACTTTTGAAAAAAATAAACTAACGACTGAGAAATTATCCGGATACGATATAATTCATTATGAAGATCTTGAATTATCTCAAACAGTTGGAGCACCTCAGCTTCCTGTGAAAATAGTTCGTTTGTCACTACCTCCTAGAAAGGATATTGCGAGCATATCAATCACAGATATGGAAAGTGAATACCTTGAGGGAAAATACAATCTCTTTCCAGTCCAACCTCCTCAGATATTGTCGAATCCAGACATTCAATTCATTAATCCCGATATTGATATTTATTCCTCACCCAACCTTTTCCCGCAGGAAATAATCAAAATTGATAGAAAGGGTTATTTTTCAGGTAACAACATCGGAGCTTTTCGTATTTATCCTGTTCAATATCACCCCGTTGAAAAAAAATTAAAATTCATATCAAAAATTGAGGTGAAGATCACATACAAAGAGAGTGAAAGAATGCCGCGGGTATACAAATCATCTCCATACTCTGACCACATACAACAAAAGGTGCTGAAAAGCATTGTGAAGGATCCTCACTCCATAATTCAACCCTCAATGAAAATTAAGCAGGGTAGCACCACTCTGCCTACTGATGAACATATTTATATTATTATCACCTCTGATGCTCTTGTTAACCATTTTCAACTTTTGGCTGATTGGAAATTGAAAAAAGGATTATCCGCTAAAATTGTGACCACCTCCTGGATATATTCACATTACTCCGGAACAGATTCCCAGGAAAAAATAAGGAACTTCATCGTCGATGCATACCAGAGTTGGGGCACGTTGTGGGTACTCCTTGGGGGAGATACGAATATCATTCCCGCAAGATATACCTTTGCAATGGATTGCGAGTGGGGCGGCTCATCGGATGAAAATGATATTCCCTGTGATCTTTATTTCGCCGATTTGGATGGAAATTGGAATACCGATGGTGATGATATTTATGGAGAAGTGGCTGATTCCATTGATATGTATCCGGATCTATTTGTCGGAAGAGCACCTGTTGGAAATGGGACTGAAGCAGATGCCTTTGTGAATAAAATCCTCACTTATGAGAAAACTCCATCAAACGATTATATTCTTGATATGCTGTTCTTGGCAGAGATCCTCTGGTTTGTTCCTTATACGAATTCTGGTGAAGAGAAGGATTATATTGACAGTTTGTATGTCCCTGATCGATTCGATCCAATTACTAAATTGTACGAGGCATTAGGGAATGAAAATTATACATCCGCTATGAATGCACTGAACGAGGGACAGAATATCATTAACCATAATGGACATGCGTGGTACACAGTGATGAGTGTTGGAGATGGGACTTTATACCGCAGCGATATGGATAATCTGATCAATGGTCCAAAATATTCTATTCTCTTTTCTATCGGTTGTTGGCCAGCTGCATTTGATTATGACTGCATCGCTGAACATTTTATTACAAATCCCAATGGAGGTGGTGTTGCTTTTATTGGCAATTCCAGATATGGATGGGCAAGCCCCGGGAATCCGCTTTTTGGCTATTCAAATCGGTTCGATCAGCAGTTTTTCAAACACCTTTTTATTGATAATATTTATCACATCGGAAGTTCCCTCAGTGCCGCAAAATCTGTATACATCCCATTTGCAGCTCAGGAGAATGTGTACCGATGGTGCGAATACGAAATTAACCTGTTAGGCGATCCGGAAATGCCCATCTGGACGAATATTCCACAAACATTAACAGTCAATTTCCCCCAAGAATTACCTGTTGGGGATAGTTACTGCCAGATAACTGTGACCGATGGGAATAATCCCGTGGACGGAGCTCTAATTTGTCTGATGCAGGATACAGTACTTTACCAAACTGCTATCACAGGACTCGATGGTTGTGTGAATTTTGACATATTTACTTCTGATCCTGTTAATGAAATTCAATTGACTGTTACCGCTCAGAATTTTATCCCGTATGAAAATACAATTTCTTTATCCACGGATGAACCGTATGTGGCTGTTTTGTCTTATTCAACAAATGGCTCAACTGATGGTTTTGTAATCCCGGGGGATTTGGTGGTCATGAATATTTGCTTTAAAAATTTTGGTAGCGATACAGCAAATGGAGTAAACGCCATTTTGATAAGTGAAACAGGTGATATTATCGTTGAGGATAGTACGGAATTCGTTGGTGATATTCTTCCTGATGACTCCATCTTTGTAGAAAGTGCATTTACATTTCAAGCTGATACGGGTCTTGTTAACGGTGATGTTAGATATCTGACTCTGGAAATTTCTGACAATTTGCTGAACACCTGGACGGATTTGACTGTGGTGACAGCAGCGACGCCAGATATTTCATATTTTTCCCATCAATTATCCGATTCACTGTTTGGTGATGGTGATGGCTTTGCCGAACCGGGCGAAACGGTTAATATAGAACTGACTATCCAGAATACCGGTTTGGACACCGCACAAAATGTCACGGTGACGTTAAGCACGAGCAGTCCTTACATATTTTTCTCAGACTCTATAATCAATTTTGGTAATATTCTGTCTTTCGGTTACCAGTTATATTCAATAGAAATTGAAATCGATACTAACTGTCCTGAACCATCCTTCCCACAAATTGATTTACTTATTGAAACTGAGGACGGGTATGAATTCGAAGATAGTTTTTACATTGCCGTGGGAGAATTTGGCATTCACGATGATATGGAAAATGGTGATGGTAATTGGACACATTCAGGATCACCTGATTTATGGCATCTCACTTCAAATCGAAAGCATTCTGGAACGTATAGCTGGTATTGTGGGAATGAGGGGCAGTACGAGTATGACAATAATATGCAAAACAGTCTGGAATCCATTCCAATCGTTATAGGACAAAATGCTGAGCTTTCATTTTGGTGTTGGTATCTGTTTCCAAATTATGGGATGGATGGTTTTTATGTGGAAATAAACGATGGTTCTGGCTGGCTGGAATTGGATTTTATCGGTAGCGGCGGCGCACTGGGAACGCTTCCAACCGGCAATGACTGGCTGGAGTATACGTATAATTTATCACAATATCCTCCCGGTTCAACTATAACCCTGCGTTTCCATTTTCAGAGTGATGATAGTGAGGTTAATGAAGGTGTTTATATTGATGATATAACCATTCATCGCTTTGAAGAGGAGGGAGGCCTTGAAATAGTTTCTTCTGACAAAGGATTGTTGACCGAATATATGCTATATCAAAATTATCCAAATCCATTCAACCCAGTTACCACAATCCGCTATGAATTACCTGAACAATCCTATGTAACCATCGTGACTTACGATATTCTTGGTAGAGAGGTAAAAGAACTGGTGAATGGTATAGTGGTGAGTGGTATACACCGTGTGGTTTGGGATGGTACGGACAGTTTTGGTAAGTCTGTGGGTGCTGGTGTGTACCTGTATCAAATCAAGGCTGGGGATTTTGTGCAAACCCGCAAGATGCTGCTGTTAAAGTAAGAAAGATTAAAATTTACTTCAGATTAATTATGGGCGGAACTATTCATAAATGGATTATCATAGAATGGTGTTTATTATCCATTTTTTTAAACGCACAGATGAGTAATGTTGTAATCATCGAGAATTTTAATGATGGTTCCGTTGAATTGATATCATATGTAGGGGAAGATATCCAGCCAGATTCCTGGGCACTTGTTTCTGAGAATACATATAATAATTCTCCATACTCTCTGAAGCTTTTTGGAAATACCTGGAAAGTTGAAATGATTGAGCCAAGAATTATTCAATCTGGTGATGTCTGGCAGATTGCCGCTTACATTCAGGAGTTTAGCGAAATTCAGGGATTTGGTGTGATTGATTCTGCCCATACAATGTTTTATTCATTAGCTGGCAGCGAGGAATTGGATATTGAGGAATGGGTTACCGTCTATCAGGGAGGTTTTCCTGAGGAAGTTTGGAATACCTTTCAATTACCTGTTGCAGATGACTGGTTTGCATGGTATGAGTACTATCCAACAATTATTGGAATTGTCTTCGTGAATGATTCCGATGAGAATCTTCCGGGAACGGTCTATTTTGATGACATCCTTAATATCACCCCGCATCTTCCCACTTCGCCACAAGTTGAAATCTATTATTTAGTCGGCGATATATTCAGAAATTCGATGGGGCTACGGAGTGTTGATATCCAATTTGTTAGTTTGGTTACAGATCCTGATAGTAATGAACATAAATATTTCTGGTATTTTGGCGATGATTCTACCAGCACTGAGGAAAATCCAACCCACACATTTCTCGTGGAGGATGATCATCCGTACACAGTGTTGTTGGAAGTAGTTGATGATACCGACAAATGGGGACAGGCATCGGTTCAGATCAACGTTGATGTGGGGGAGACATCATTCCCGGTTGAAATGAATTTTGTGGGTGACATTATGCTGGCGCGGGGATATGAATACCCTGGTGGAATTATTCCAACACTTGGCGTAGAGGCGATTTTTGAGCCAACATTGTCTATTTTAGGAGAATCCGCTGATATCACTGTGGCAAATTTGGAATGTCCGCTGACGACATACAATGAACATCATCCTGCAAAACTGATCTATTTTAAGGGTTCTCCAGATAATGTTGCAGGGCTTGTATATGCTGGTATTGATATTGTTTCACTGGCAAATAACCATAGTATGGATTATTTGCTGGAAGGGTTGCAGGAGACCCAATTTGTTCTAACAGAAAATAATATTCGATATTCCGGTGCCGGTGCAAATTCTTATGAAGCATATCTACCGACATTTTATCAGGAATCTGGTTTGAATATTGCATTTTTAGCATCCAGTGATAGAACAGGACAGTACAACAACTATCAACCCTATTTGAATGCGGGGTATAACAAGCCAGGCTTTGCCTATATGACGCCATATTACATACAGCAGCAAATTAGTGTTGTTGAAGATATTGCAGATCTTATCGTGGTCGAAATGCACGGTGGTAGTGAATATTCAACCACCCCAGACAGCAACTATGATAATTTAACTGTTTCAGAAGATATTATGGAGGAAGAGGACTATTCACCATTTTCTGATATTCCCCATATGTGGGATATTGAGATAAGGCATCATGCTATTGATTCTGGAGCTGACCTGGTTGTGGTACACCACCCACATATTATTCACGGCTTAGAAGTTTACAATGGCAAATTGATAGCACACTCATTGGGAAATTTTGTCTTTGATCTTAGTTACCCTGAAACATTTCCGTCTATGATTTTGAATGCAAAAATTAACGAAACTGGGTTTTATGAATACTCAATTACTCCAGTTTATATCGATGATTATATCCCGCTTCCAGCAGTGGGAGAACTTGGAATTTATATTCTGGATTATCTTGCTACACGCTCAAAGGAATTGAATACTACTCTCCACGTGAATAGAGAAAACATCCTTGCTCATGTCATTATGGATACTCTAAGTATGGCATCAACAAATGTGTACTGTCGTAACGAGATATTTTTTGATGAAATAGCTAATGAATGGATTTCTCGACCATTGCATCTTCCAAGAATTGGAAATATTTCATCTATTGTGGACATCCCTGGGACCTATAACTGGGAATTCCGGCTTGGTCGTGAGTTGATCTGGATGGGCAATTTTGAGGATGAAGGTTCAACGCTCTGGAATGTAAACAGTAACTATGAATGGTATGACAGTACCGAAGCGTATGCCGGAGAACGGTCTTTGCATCACCTTAGACTCTCCACTTCATCCGATAATGTTGTCACTAATTTAGAAGGACGAATTAAATGTTATGCTGACAGTTGTCACAGCTTACACGGATATATCAAAACACAAAATGGTGCTGATGTTACCATTGAGATTCAATACTATCATTCCAGAACCAGCCCGACCATTCTTGGTACTGAAAACATTGGTATTCAAATTACGGGGGATTCAGATTGGACATTCTATCAAACAGAATTAACTCTGCCGCTGGGAACAAAATATTTTGATATTCGACTGAATAGTAATGTTCCACAAATTGGGGAGGCTAATTCGTGGTTTGACAACGTAGGTGTAATCGAATGGACTGAGTGGGAATCATTAAGTTTTTCTGAAGAAATTACCAATCCTAACGATTACTATTTTATACAACTCAAATCGAATGATATAATAGATAGTACCTCAATCACATTTACTGAAACTGTATATGATCAACTTCTACCACCATTTCCAGAATTTAGTGCAGAAGAAACGGTGGGAAGCGTTCCCTTTGAGGTATCATTTATTGACGAATCAACCGGAGCGGTCGGGTACTGGCAATGGGATTTTGGAGACAGCACAACGAGCATTCTTCAAAATCCAGTCCACACATACAGTGAACCTGGTATCTACACGGTAAGTTTAACGATATTGGATTATCAGGGGAATCCAATAACGAATGTAAAACAAAACTACATTGAAGTACTTGAAGGTTATGTCATTATTGTTGATCACCTGAGTGACTGGAATATGGTAGGTTTACCCTTTGAAGTTGAAGATGCAAATCATGTTACTTTTTTCCCGAACGCTATTGAAAATACATTATATTCTTTCGAGAACGATTATATACAGGAAAATGAACTTACTATCGGAACGGGTTACTGGTTGCGTATTCCGAATGCTGGTTCGAATATAATCAATGGTGATACTATCAATGAAATAACTATTGAATTGACTGAAGGATGGAATATGATTTCTGGCCTTCATGTAGCTGTACCAGTGAGCGGAATTGATGATCCCTCTAATGTAATTATACCAAACACCTGTTACACATATGAAGGAGGATATATACCTTCTACTACGATTGAACCAGGAAAAGGCTACTGGTTATGTGCTGGTGATGAAGGTAAGATTACGATTTCGAGTGATGCTGGAGCAGCCAGAAAGACGTTTGTAAATCAGCTGAATGGAGCAAACACCCTTACGTTCACCAATGGTTCTGGTAAAATGTGTAAGTTGTATTTTGGTGTAACAGTTATTGAGGAGGAACGGTTGAGTTACAGTCTACCACCGATACCTCCACCAGCTGGTGGACCTACCAGCCCTACTTCGCCAGCCTACCCCTCCCATTGTCGGGTGGCCGGCTGGTCGGGAGCAGGCTGGTTTGATGTACGCTTTAATGATGATATGAAGGTTGTAGAAGAATCCGGCGTTGTAGATGTGATGAATAATTCTGAATCGCTCACTATATCCTACAATGTTGTATTAGATACCGATGAGGATAAAAAATGGATTTTGACTTCTTCCACTGAAAAGGAATATATATTAGATGGATCAGGGATAATTGAGGTTGCAGGTGATATAGATAGGTTTATTCTGAGCAAACAGGCAATAATACCTGAAGGATTTGCTCTCCACCAGAACTACCCGAATCCCTTTAATCCCATAACAACAATTCGCTATGACTTGTCAGAAGCGACGGAGGTGGAGTTGACGGTTTATGATATTATGGGGCGGGAAGTTACCACGATAGTTGATGGCGAACAACTTGCTGGATATAACAAGGTCATCTGGAACGGAACGGATACATATGGTAATTCCGTTGCTTCAGGAATGTACTTCATTGTGATGCAGTGCGGTTCGTTTAGAGCTGTGAATAAAATGGTTCTATTGAGATAAGGTTCAAGTAAAAGAACGGGGAGAAGGGGCAGTGTTTTCACTATCTTTTTTTTCAGCTAATCCTAGCCAAAGATAAAATTTCCACAAGCACCGCCTATCCGCTGAAGGAACGAAAGCAGGAACGACGTAACAACTTACATTCCACTCCAATTAGTAGACTTTATTAGGCTTGTTTAAAATTTAAATTTTAAAAAAAAGATTGTTTCATATATAAAATTGATAATACATTACCTACGAGGTAATGTTTAAATACAACAGCTTTATTAAAAGAGAATACGATTACGCCATTCGGATTTCGTCGTATTTAGCATCGATTTTTCCCGATGGACACCGATCTATCAGTGACATAGCACATTCATTATTGTTAACAAAACCGGTTACCTCAAAAATTGTCCACCAATTAAAAAAGAACCAAATATTGAAATCCGTCCGTGGTCGAAACGGTGGAGTCAAATTAGATAAAAATCCAAAGAATCTTTCATTTCTGGATATATTGACTGCGATGAATTTCAATTCCACTTTGAATGAGTGTGTGAAAAATCCTGCTATTTGCCCGTTGGTTCCGTCATGTAAGATTCATATGTATTTTGGAAATCTTGAACAAAAATTATTAGATACGTTGGAAAACACATTTGTATCAGAGTTTATCATTTCAGAAAATAGTTTAAAATCAAAAGGAGGGGAATGATGGAAGTATTACTTTCAAGAATCCAATTTGCGATGACAGTTGGGTTCCATTTTCTTTTTCCACCGATATCAATCGGATTAGCTTGGATTTTAATTACTTTTGAGACACTTGGTTGGAGAAGAAACAGCGAATTGTATATACAGTTAGGAAAGTTCTTCGGTAAGCTACTTGCTTTGACCTTTGTAATGGGTGTTGCTACAGGAATTGTTATGGAGTTTCAATTTGGTACCAATTGGGCAGAATATTCGAAGTTCGTCGGTGATATTTTCGGCGCGCCATTAGCAGCCGAAGGTGTGTTCGCATTCTTTCTGGAATCAGGTTTTCTTGGACTTTATCTATTTGGAAGGAATAAAGTTTCTAAGGGTGTACACTGGTTTTCCGCACTGATGGTGGCGGTGGGTTCTACGATTTCTGCATTCTGGATTATCATTGCCAATTCTTGGATGCAAACACCTGCAGGATATGTCATTCGAAATGGTCGCGCTGAATTAACCAGTTTTGCAGAAGCCGCATTTAATCCATCCACTGTGATCCGATTTTTACACACAGTTGATGCTGCATTAATTACTGCTGCATTTATTGTTGCCGGTATCTCTGCCTATTTAATCCTGAAAAAAAGACAAACGGAGATGATGAAAAAATCTTTGAAGATTGCTGTAATTGTCGGCTTCGTTGCTTCGGTCTTGGAATTATTCCCGTTAGGGCACATGCACCTTGTTCAGGTTGCCGAAACACAACCGGCAAAATTTGCCACGATTGAGGGAATAACCGAAACTTCGGATAACGTACCGTTACTGGCTTTTGGTATACCGGATTCAGAAACTCGGGATGTGAATTTCAGAATTGAAATTCCCGGAGGTATTAATTGGTTATTATCCAAAGATGGAGAAGTTCAGGGAATGAATGAGTTCAAAGACGGAGATCTACCGCCATTTGGTTTGGCATTTATCCCATTTCATTTGATGGTGTATTTAGGTTCAGTTTTTATCATTTTAATGCTGGTTTCTGTTTTTCTGATAAAAAGCGAGAAATTATACAAAACAGATTGGCTGCTGAAAATTTTAATTGGGTCCGCACCTTTGCCATTATTAACAAATCAATTGGGTTGGATCACAGCAGAAGTAGGACGTCAGCCATGGATTGTTTACAACGTGATGCGAACGAAAGATGCCATTTCAACAAACGTTTCCACTGGTGAAATAATTTTTTCTATCGTTATGTTCGGAATAATATACATATTGTTGTTCGGCGCATATTTGTACTTCCTGTTGAAACAAATAAAACAGGGTCCCGAAGAAATTATTAAGGAGGTATAACAATGGAATTAGGAACTTTACAAATAATCTGGTTTTTTCTTTATGGCGTATTAATAGCCGGATACGCAATCTTAGATGGTTTTGATCTTGGGGTTGGTGTGTTACATCTTTTTGCGAAATCTGAAGAGGAGAGAAGAATCAACATAAATGCAATTGGTCCTGTCTGGGATGGTAACGAAGTGTGGCTGCTTACTGCCGGTGGTGCATTGTTTGCAGCATTTCCACCTGTATATGCAACTGTGTTCAGTGGATTTTACCTGGCGTTGATGCTTGTGTTACTTGCGTTAATATTCCGCGCAGTTTCAATGGAGTTCCGTGGTCAAATAGAATCTAGCAAATGGCGTCCAGTTTGGGATTTAGCTTTTGGACTTGGAAGTCTGCTTCCTGCAATTTTGTTTGGTGTTGTTGTCGGTAACCTTCTTCGAGGAATTCCATTGGATGAGAACGGAATATTTACTGGTACATTCTTTGGTTTACTGAATCCGTTTTCGCTGTTGATCGGCATTTTAAGCTTGGTCATGTTTGTGAAACACGGAGCGATTTATATGGTATTAAAAACCGATGGTGAACTGAAGGACCGAATGAAAAATATCGCTTCCAAAGCGTGGACTGTATTTGTCGTACTGTTCATCTTAGCTACAATCTATGCGTTCTTTGAAGCGCCATATTTATTTGAAGGTATGCTGAGTAACGCACTGTTCTGGCTGTTTTTCATTCTATTGATCGGTTCAATAATTGCCACACCAGCTCTTCTTTTAAAGGAGAATGAATGGAAACCATTTGTTTCTTCATCAATTACAATTGCAGCGTTAATCGGTGTTGCGGCAGTAGGAATGTTTCCGAAACTGGTACCGGCTATCGGTGATATGAGTCGCAGTTTGACGATTACAAATTCATCTTCTACGGTACCAACATTGTCTGCCATGTTGATTATTGCACTGATTGGAATGCCGATTGTGATCGGTTACACAATTTTCATTTATCGAATCTTCTGGGGTAAAGTAGAAATCACAGAGGAAAGTTATTAATATCCTTTCTTTTGCTTGAGAAACATATGTGATATTTACAACAGGGGTTGGACATTTTGATTCAACCCCTTTTGTATGTAAATTATAATAATAGCTGGGTGAATGTTATGGATAAAAGTAAACAATCCATAACAGAATAAAGTATCCAAGAATAGCTCCGATAATCAGTAAGGATAAACACACAACGAATAAACCCAGCCAAATTCCATCTCGGAATTTATTTTAACAACTACTTAACGGATTTACTTGGTTTAATTCGAAGTTACGAAAAATAGTTATTGATTAAATTCATAAAATGAAACTAACGGTATTAGGTTCCGGGACGGTTATTCCATATCCAAAACGTGGAAACAGCGGTTATTTTCTTCAATCTGAGCACCATTCCATTCTGATTGATGGTGGTTCGGGTGCTCTCCGAAAAATAGCCGATTTCGGACTGAACTATCGAGATATCGATATTATTACATACTCTCATCTTCATCCCGACCATTGTTTTGATTTTATACCTTTAATGTTCAGTTTAAAACACGATTCGTTACTGAATCGCCCCAAATCAGTACAAATAATTGCTCCAAAAGGATTTCAAACATATTTTGATCAATTGATGGAGATTTATGGAGAGTGGGTTATTGATGACGATATTCAATTTCAAATCAGGGAAATCTCAGAAGTACATATAAAGTTGAACAATTTAACAATTCAAAGTTTTCATACTTACCACACAGATAACAGTGTTGGATATTTATTTGTTGAGGTAGAAGGGGGGAAGCTGCTATATTCAGGTGATACGGGCTACTTTCCGGAAATCATCAAATATTCAAAGGATATGGACATACTGCTGTTGGAATGTTCATTTCCCGACGATATGAAAAGAAAAGGTCACTTAACACCATCTGAATGTGGAAGGATAGCATCGGAATCAGATGTAAAAACCTTAGTATTGACTCATCTATATCCAGAGGTACTGGAAAGTGAAATCGTAGCCCAGGTAAAAAAATATTATTCCGGTGAAGTAATCGTCGCCAGCGATGGACTGGAAATAGAGATTTGATATGGGATTTTCATCAAAAGTATATAAAATATTTCTCCTTATCGTATTTACCGTGTTTATTGGAGCAATTGGATTCAAAATTACCGGAGGTAAAGAGTGGAGTATTCTTGATTGTCTATACATGACCGTTATCACCCTTTCTACTGTTGGATTCACCGAAGTCTATCCATTGGACGCAGCAGGCAGAATATGGACAATCGTTGTTATTTTTCTTGGAATTGGAATCGTTGCCTATGCAATAACACAACTCACTCAATTTCTATTAAACTTTGAAGTCTTTAGGAGGCATAAGATGTACAATAAGATAAAACGCTTAAAGAATCACTTTATAGTATGCGGCTATGGTCGTATGGGAAAGGTAGTTTGTGAAGAATTAAAAAAACAAAAGCTTCCTTTTGTAGTTGTTGAATCTAATGTTGAAAAGGTGGAAAAAATAGAACGTCTGGGATATCTTGTTGTTCACGGCGATGCAACCCTTGATGAAACCATTGAAAAATCAAAAATCAGAGATGCAAAGGGACTTGTAACCGTTTTAAGCACTGATTCTGAGAATCTATTTGTTACGATGTCAGCTCGTACCATGAATAAAAATCTTTTTATTACCAGTCGGTGTAGCCAACAACAAACTAATCCAAAGTTAAGACGGGCAGGTGCTAATAAAATAGTCAATCCATATATTGCAGGAGGTCACCGGATTGCAGAGTTATTAATTGAGCCGGGAGTTGAAGATTATGTCGAAATCTCAACGCATAAACAGTCTGTTGATTTTATGATTCAAGAATTTCGATTAGATGCCATAAAACGTTATGATGGTTCCAAAATACACGAATCAAGAATTCGTGAAGAATACAATTTACTCATTGCTGGCATCATTACATCAGATGGAAAGGTACAATTTAATCCTGAACCTGAATTCATACTGGATAATACACAAACAATCATGTTGATGGGGCCAAAGGAAAACCTGAAGAAGTTTAAAGATTCGTATAAATTGTGAAATATGAGATAATGGTACTATATTTTATAGGTTGTAATAATATACGCATAATATATATTATGTAAACAATCCAACCAATAAACATTATTCAATTAAATATTCATGTTAAAAGAGCCGTTTTGGGGGGATTAATCAGTTACGATATTTACAAGGCGGTTTTTAACCACAATAGTTCGCTTTACTTCCCTCCCCTCGCAATATCGTTTTATTCTTTCATCGGTAAGTGCTGCATCAATGACAGTTGGATCTGGAGTATCACGTTGAATATCAAATTGTGAACGGACCTTTCCATTCACCTGAATAACGATAGTAACAAAATCCTGTCTGGCTAATTCTTCATCGAATTCGGGCCACGGTTCACATACAATTGAGTTCGTATGTTCAAGTGTCTCCCAGAGTTCTTCACAGAGGTGTGGCGCAAAGGGTGATAAAATTTTAACAAAGCATTCTGCCATCTCCCTTTGAATTATTTTATACTTTCTTATTTCATTCGTAAAAATCATCATTTGGCTAATAGCAGTATTTAAATCAAGAGTTTCAATATCTTCGGATACTTTTTTTATTGTCGAGTGAAGTAAATGCAGCTGTTCTTTAGTCAATTTTATATCACTAATCTCATTATTAACAATCGTTCGCCAAACTTTGTTAAGAAACCGATCAATACCTGCGATTCCTTTTGTATCCCAGGAAGCTGTTTGATCAAATGGTCCAATAAACATTTCGTAAACGCGGAAAACATCAGCACCATATTCACTGACTACATCGTCGGGATTTATTACATTTCCCCTGGATTTTGACATTTTTTCCCCACCTTCTCCCAAAACCATGCCATGAGAAGTCCGCTTTAAATAGGGTTCAGTCTCGGGAACCAGACCACAGTCAAACAAAAATTTATTCCAGAACCGTGAATAGAGAAGATGCAATGTTGTATGTTCCATTCCTCCGTTATACCAGTCCACCGGCATCCAGTATTCCATCTTTTTCAGGTCTGCGATTTCTGAATTATTATCAGGATCAATATATCGTAAAAAGTACCACGACGATCCTGCCCAGTTTGGCATGGTATCTGTTTCTCTGCGAGCATCCCTCCCGCATTTTGGACAGGTCGTGTTTACCCACTCCACGATTGCTACAAGAGGAGATTCTCCGGTATTAGTGGGTTCATATTTCTCAACTTCCGGAAGAAGTATCGGCAAATCTTTTTCGGGTACAGCCACCCAATCACATTCGTTACAATATATCATTGGAATGGGTTCTCCCCAGTACCTCTGTCTGGAAAAAACCCAATCTCGCAGTTTGTAATTAACGGCAAACTCTCCTAACCCGTTTTCTTCCAACCATCTTGTAACCGTTTTTGTGGCTTCCTCAACACTAAGTCCGTTGATGTCGAGATCTTTATTGTTTGTAGAATTAATTATTATTCCGTCATGAGTCCAGCATGCATTCCCCTCAAGAACATCCTCAACAAGTATCCCCTCTTGTTGTGCTAATTTCTCATCTGGACGGTTTATACAACGAACAGGTAAACCAAATATTTTCGCAAACTCAAAATCACGACTGTCATGACCGGGTACTGCCATAATCGCTCCGGTACCATAACTGATAAGGACATAATCAGCAACCCAGATGGGAATATTTTCTTCATTAACGGGATTAATTGCATAAGCACCTGTGAAGACTCCAGATTTTTCTGTACTAAGCTCAGTTCTTTCTATATCACTTTTTCGTGAAGATTCCATTTTGTAAAGTTCCACTTTAGGTCGATAATCATCTGTTGTAATTGTATCCAAAAGTTCATGTTCGGGAGAGAGAACCATATATGTTGCTCCAAACAGTGTATCTGGTCGAGTGGTAAAAACTGTTATCGTTTTAGGATGACCTGAAATTTTAAAATCTACATCAGCTCCCTCGGATCGCCCAATCCAGTTGATTTGTTGATTCTTCACCTTATCCGGAAAATCAACGTCATTCAAGTCTTGAATAAGCCTGTCTGCATATTCGGTAATACGAAGCATCCATTGTTCAATATTTCGTTTTTCAACTTCTCCCCCACATCGCTCACAACATCCATTTACTACCTCTTCATTAGCTAATCCAATATTACAAGAAGTACACCAGTTGATAGGAATTCTGGTTTTGTATGCCAGTCCTTTTTCAAAGAGTTTTGTGAATATCCACTGAGTCCACTTATAATAATCCGGATCCGTTGTGGAGAACATTCGATCCCAGTCGAAAGAAAATCCAAGTGATTTTAACTGTCTCGTGAATTTGTCAATATTCTGTTTTGTGGTAATACTTGGGTGAATTCCAGTTTTTATAGCATAATTTTCTGACGGCAAACCAAAACTGTCAAATCCCATAGGAAAAAGAACATTAAATCCTTCCATTCTCTTTTTACGAGCAAGGATATCCAGTGCTGTGTATGAACGGGGATGTCCTACATGGAGACCATCTCCGGATGGATATGGAAACTCCACAAGACAGTAAAATTTCTTTTTAGGAGAAAAATCAACAGCACGGAAGACCCTGTTCTCCTCCCAGTGTCTCTGCCACTTTTTTTCGATTTCTGCTGGATTGTATCGCTTCTTCATAACAGGTTAATTTACCAAAAATTTAAGTTTGGTGTAAAAAATTAATTTATTCCCTCACAATGAAATTATTGAATGAATAAACTAAAAATATTAAATTTATTATAACTGGTATGACCACTTACCAGACAAGATGTTGAACGGAAAAATCAAATGATCAAAATAACCCCACCAAAGCGTCCAACCCTTCATGCTGAAGATATTATAATTTCTTCAATTCTGGACGGTACCTTCCCTCCCGGTTCATCTTTACCCGGTGAACGGGAACTCGCAAAACAATTGGGTATCACTCGACCTCCTCTTCGGGAAGCTCTTCAGCGTCTTGATCGTGATGGTTGGATCACAGTCCACCAGGGAAAACCCAGTGTTGTAAATGATATATGGAAAGATGGTGGTCTCAATATCTTAAGTTCACTCGTACGGTTTCGCCAATATTTTCCTTCTGACTTTTTAACAAAACTATTGGAAGTTCGATCGGTCATTGCTCCCATTTATACTTGTGAAGCGGTAAAATATCACCCAAACAAGATTATCCAATTTTTTAGCAAGAACATTTTGGAGGACGATACTCCTGAATCCTTTGCACACTTTGATTGGAAACTCCATAGAATTCTTACCGTGTATTCGGATAATCTCATTTACCCGCTTCTATTAAACAGTTTTTCATCGTTCTATCAAGATATGGCAAAGCTTTATTTTATAAATTCGGAAAATAGATCCACATCCCGATCATATTATGAAAAATTACTTAATCTTGCTCGCGAGAAAAATTATCTTGAAGCAGAAAAAGTAACCAGAATCACAATGAAAAAAAGTATTATGCTCTGGAAGCGGATTCAAAAAAATGAAAAAAAATAACGTAACAAAATGAGTATGATGATGAGATGGAATGGTTGGGGTGACTCATCGGTTAATTATCCTCTGTCGGAAATGGCAGAAACATATCTTCAGGAAAAATTAGGGACTCTCGTTTCTTTCCCTGATGTTTCGAAAGAAAATCTTCTGACACAGATTCCTACTTCGAAAATATCTCCCCATCCCCTGATTCAGACAACCTCCTCTGACCGATTGTATCATTCCCGGGGTCAAAGCCTACCAGATTGGATTGCTCTTCGCTATGGTAATATTACTACCTTTCCAGATGGTGTGGTTTATCCTCAAAACCCTAAAGAAGTCCGTGAGGTAATTTCGTTTTGCTATAAAAATAATATTCAATTAATCCCATACGGTGGTGGAACAAGCGTTGTTGGACATATCAATCCCATACAAAATGATAATCTTATTCTTAGTGTAAACATGAAGAATCTCAATTGCCTTCTTGAACTTGATAAAGAAAGTCAATTAGCTACAATCCAAACGGGTTCATCAGGACCGTTGATTGAAAAACAGTTAAATCAACAAGGTTACACTCTTGGACATTTTCCCCAATCGTTTGAATACTCCACGTTAGGAGGCTGGATTGCAACCCGATCCAGCGGACAGCAATCGTATCATTACGGTCAAATTGAAGAACTTTTCGCAGGAGGACATCTGGAGACTCCTGTGGGATCTTTTTCTCTTCCTCCCCACCCTGCCAGTGCCGCAGGTCCTGATTTGAAACAGCTTGTACTGGGTTCTGAAGGTCGAATAGGGATATTAACAGAAGCAATTGTTCGGGTTCAACCATTCCCTGAAGTGGATGAGGTTTACGGAGCTTTTTTCAGAAACTGGAATTCGGGATACGATGTAGTGAAATCAATTGTTCAAAATAATATCCAGATTTCCATATGTCGATTCAGTGATCCAACTGAAACAGAAATCACTCTCCTGTTATCAGGAAAGGAGAATCAAATTAAATGGCTTGATAGGGGGTTGAAAACATTAAATTATCACTCCGACCGCTGCCTTCTTATTTTGGGAATTACCGGTGATCGAAATAAAAAAAAGATAATCCGACATGAAGTAAAATCCCTGATTAAGAATCATAGTGGTATTTTCGTTGGAAAAATCATCGGTAACAGCTGGAAAAAAAATCGCTTCAAGGCTCCTTATTTACGGAATACACTTTGGGACTATGGTGTTGCGGTAGATACATTAGAAACAGCAGTGCCATGGAAAAATGTTCATAAAACCGTGAACGAGATTAAATCGGCGATTTCAAATAATCTGGAAATTTTTAATGAAAAGGTTTTAGTATTTTCTCACCTGTCTCACGTATATCGCGATGGTGCAAGTATCTATACAACATTTTTATTCCGTCGGTGTAAGGATCCAGATGAATTATTGGTAAGATGGAAGAAGATGAAACAAGGTGCAAGCAAAGCGATTGTCTCAAATGGAGGAACGATCAGTCACCAGCATGGAGTTGGTACAGATCATGCTCCTTATCTGCAGGAGGAGAAAGGGGAACTTGGTATTCAAGCAATTAAGGCAATTTGTAATGAATTTGACCCAAAAGGTCTATTAAATCCCGATAAACTTGTTAAATAAAATGAGGTAGTGTATGTGGTATCATGGATGGCGAGAAAAGGTTTGGCTACAGTTGGAACAACAATGGGACATCATCATCATTGGTGGTGGCATCACCGGTGCTGGAATCCTTCGTGAAGCTACTCGAGCTGGTTTACGGACTCTCCTTTTGGATGCAGGAGATTTTGCTTCTGGCACATCGAGTCGTTCATCGAAGCTGGTGCATGGAGGACTGCGGTATCTGAAGAATGCACAAGTAAAAATCACTCTGGAATCGGTCCACGAACGTCAACGACTGCTGGCTGAGGGTAAGGGACTCATTAAACAGCTGGGATTTTTATATGCTCACCTTGAGAACGATAAACTGCCCGGTTGGGTTTTTGGATTGGGTTTGGTAGTTTACGATCTGTTTGCTCGAACCTGGCTGCACCGTCATTACGACAAGCTGGATATGCGGGAACTCTGTCCACCGCTCACTACACCTGTCCTTATTGATGGCTATCGGTTTTTTGACGCGACAACGGATGATGCACGTCTTGTTCTCAGGGTAATACGGGAAGCGGTCCTCGATGGCAGTTTGGCTCTTAATTATGCACGTGTGGAGAACCTGCTCACAACTCAAAATGGAATTGTATGCGGTGTGGCAATCACCGATCAGTCGGGTGATTTATCTGGGCGAAGTATGGAAATAAAATCCAATATCATAATAAATGCCACTGGAGTTGATGGAGATACCCTCCGAAGCCAATTGAAAAAACCTCACCGATTACGTCCTATCCGTGGTAGTCATCTAATCATTCCTAAAAATCGGCTTTCAATTTCACGGGCGGTATCTTTCAATCACCCTGATGATCAGCGAGTCGTATTCACAATTCCATGGGAAAACGTAATCATTTTTGGAACTACGGATGTAGATCATGGTGATAAGACCACAATAAATCCATCCATCAGTGGAGAAGAAGTTGAGTATCTTCTCCATGGATTAAATCACGTTTTCCCAGATCAGAATCTGACCTTAGGCGATATCCAATGTACATATTCAGGCATTCGTCCCACAGTGGATACCGGCAAAAAGGACCCATCAAAGGAATCCAGGGAGCATGTCATCTGGTATGAAGATGGACTGTTAACCGTCAGTGGTGGAAAATTAACAACTTTCCGGTTGATGGCTCGGGATGCTCTCCGTGCAGTTCGAAATAAACTACCTGAAAAATTTAATTTTGACCGGTATCAACCCATATTAAATCCCATTTCTGAGGATATCGTTAAAGCTGTAGAATCACTCCCCTCCCCTACCCAATCGCGACTCTATGGTCGTTATGGTTCTGATTTACCTAATTTATTAGCGATTTCACAGGATAATGAATTATCTCATATTGCTGAGACTCCATATCTGTGGGCAGAATTACGCTGGGCTGCTAAAGCGGAAGGAGTTGTCCACCTTGACGATTTGTTATTACGTCGCGTACGGCTGGGACTTTTACTGCCGGAAGGAGGAAAACAGCAAATGAAAAAGATTCGTAAAATTGTACAACCTGAACTGGGATGGAAAAATCGTCAATGGAAAAATGAAGAAAAACAATATTTCTCCCTGTGGGAACAAAGTCACAGCATATCCAAATAGAGATTTCTTCATTTCCTGTTTACATTAATTCCATCTATTTTTTATCATCATTACAACGTAACTTTTTGTGTAAGAAATGAGGATCATTATGAGAAATATTTTGAAATGTCTTCCAATTCTGTCCATTTGTATTTTCATCACTGCTTGTCCATATGAATCTCCTGTTCCCATTACACCGCCATCCGAGCAACTTATCCCCTCACTCCTTGGGAAATGGGTTATCGCTGGCAGTGACAGAGACTATGTGCAAATACAAAAGCTGAATCAATTTCACTATCAGATCACCAACTTTGAATACGATGATATTGGAGATAATATTACTAAAACTATTTACAGAGCCCACTCGTCTACTCTCGGCAGGGATATATTTCTAAATATTTCTCCTGTTGACTCTGAAAAGGAAACATATTTTCTCTACAAAATTGAATTTCAAGGTTCCGATTCCCTCCTTCTTGTTGAAATCACCGACCGAATACGAGAGAAATATTCTAATTCCGTCGAACTGGAAACATTCGTGAAAAAATACAAGGATTTGAGCTTTTTCTACGGGGATGAAACTGTTTATATAAAAGAGGAAGAATAGAATTAACATATAATCTTTAATAAACTATAAAAGTCCCCTATAAACGACTATTTGGAAACTTTTCCAGTCGTAAGAAAATCACAAAATCCACATTAGAAAATTAGAATTCATAAAAAAAAGCAACGTCCGAAATCGCAACCTCCCTTTCTATATTCATAAAAACGTCTGTTCTTACTTGAGTAGCAGCATTTTACGTGTTTGTGTGAAACCTTCTGCACGTATCTGATA
>CAZVFT010000014.1:8942-34200 GCA_964626495.1 uncultured bacterium | reverse complement strand
ATCAGTTAAAAGTGAGTAAGCTCGCCAAAAATAAATTATTTTCATTCTTTCTTTTCCTCATGACTTTTTGTTGTTCTGCACCTATACCTGTCAAAGCACAATCGCTATGGAGAGAAACGAGAGTCAATAATTATTATATGGAATATTCATCTATCCGACAGGGGAAAGTGGAACCGTTAATGGTGATTCGCCGATCAACCCTTTTTTCTAATCAGGAAGTCAATGACTTTGCTTATTCTGATCTGGGAGACAGGTGGCTTCGAAAAGGGAGATTTGATATTTATCCACAAATTAATATCATTACTGGATTGAATGGTGGTCATGTTTACGGCAGTGAAGGTTACGTTGATACTGCTCCATCTGTTTTTATGAAGAGCAGTTACAAAATTCCTCCAGTTGGTAAATACGGCATTATTTTCTGGATGAGTTTCGAAAAGCATTCGTTTATCAGCACGAATGATGTTTCTACACTTACTTTTGATTTTGATTCAAACAAAGAAATTGGATATTATCAACATCCTGAAAAAAATAAGAATTGGACTGAATATGACATTGGAGATGGGGGGATTCTGTTGTATTATCCATCGGGTGAGGTAGCTCTTGAGAAGTCAAACCCGATTTGGGGACCGGGATATACAGGACAGTTACTTTTTTCAAATAAAACGCCCAGTTTCACTTTTATTAATATTCATCATCGTTTTTCTGATAGGTGGGTTTTTTCATATTTTCATGGCGGGTTGAATTCTGCTTTGAGGGATTCTACATATTCTTTCCTCACTGGTGATGAAGAAATGAAAGTCAAATTACCTTTAATTAAAAAGTACATTGTTGCACATCGGTTAGATTTTTATCCTCGAAAGTCCATAAGAGTCGGGGTGGGTGAATCGGTGATTTATGGAGCCCGAAATGTTGAATTAGCATATCTATTACCAGTTCTTCCTTACTGGTCAATTCAACATGATTTAAGTGATTCAGACAATCTTCAGTGGTTTGCTGACGTTGATTTTGTAAAGAAAGGATTGGGTCGCATTTACGGGGCTTTTTATATGGATGAGTGGGATTTAATGAACACATTTAACCGTGAGAAACATCACAACTGGTTTGCCTATCAGGCTGGAATTAGTTATCACCTTCCGGTCTTAAAAACCTGGGATTCTCTTTTCCGCGCTGAATATACTCACCTAACGCCCTATGTCTATGTTCACAAAAACGAAGTTAATACATTCAATCACCACAAGCACTACCTCGGTTTCTGGTCGGGTCCAAATTCTGACAATGTTTTTATCTCTATAGAAGGTAAGCCAGCTAAAAACCTGTGGTTTCAACTTTATTTGCAACAGACCAGACGGGGTGAAGTGAATGACAGCACGGTTGAAAAACAGTACACTGGAGAACATATAGACTTTCTGTATCACAGTTATCCAGGAGATCCCGAATGTAAAACTATCCTTGGATTCACGGGTGAATTCAGGATATCAACATTTGCGAAAGTAGATTTTGATATGTTTTATCTTGACTGGAAACAGAAAAAAGATACAAATAATGATGATCGGTATCATGATGAAAAATGGGATATGATAATAAAAGTTACTGTTGGATTTTGAACCAGTCAATTCTTTTACATAAAATCATTATTTTGTAACTTCCTACCTATAATTTCGGTGTAAGCTGATTTCATCGGGGAATACTTTTTTTGTTCATTGAGAATAATCAAATAAAGAAATGCTACCTATACAATTCATAAGGAAAAATCCAGAGCGAGTTCAGGAAGGTGCACTTAATAAGGGGGAGAAGCTGGATGTCCAGAGGATTCTATCTATAGATCGTGATATCCGAACAAAGCTCCATGAGGTAGAGGGACTAAAGGCTCGTAGGAATAAAGCAAGTCAGGAAATCAGTGAGTTAAAAAAGCAAAAACGCGACGCCACAGATATCATTGTTGAAATGAAAGATATGTCTGTATCTATCAAACACCTTGATAGTGAAATTGCAGATTTAAGGAAATCGCTCAATGATATACTGGCGTGGGTCCCTAATATTCCCCACGAATCTGTTCCATTTGGCAAAGATGAGAATGGCAATGTAGAAATTCGATTGTGGGGAACCTACCCTGAATTTGATTTTAAACCAAAGGGACATTTAACTCTGGGAAAGTCCTTGGGATTATTCAACTTTGAATGGGGATCGAAACTCTCTGGAACAGGATTTCCATTGTATACCGGAAATGGAGCTAAACTGGAACGAGCATTAATCAACTTTATGTTGGACAATCATATAAAAAGTAATTATGAGGAATTGTATCCACCGTTTGTTACACTTCGGCATACCTTAGAAGCAACGGGTCAGCTTCCGAAACTTGAAGATGATATGTACCACCTCGATGACGGAGAGATGTTTTTAATTCCCACAGCGGAGGTTCCGGTGACAAATATTTATCGGGATGATATTTTATCTGAGGGGGAATTGCCACAAAAGTATGTAGCTTTTTCTCCCTGTTTTCGGAGAGAGGCAGGGTCCTACGGAAAGGATACACGTGGTTTGATACGGGTACATCAATTTAATAAAGTAGAGTTAGTCAAGTTTGTTCTTCCTGAATCCTCATACGATGAACTGGAATCCCTAATTTTGGATGCTGAATCCATCATTCAAGCGCTTGGTTTACATTATCGTGTGATGGAATTATGTACAGGTGAACTCAGTTTCGCATCAGCAAAATGTTACGATATTGAGGTATGGGCACCCGGGGAGAATAGATGGCTGGAGGTTTCAAGTTGCAGCAATTTTGAAGCGTTTCAAGCTCGTAGAGCTAATATCCGCTATCGAAAAGAAAACGGAGGAGTTGACTTTATCCATACATTGAATGGGTCTGGAGTCGCTACTCCTCGACTTATGATCGCACTTATCGAAACATATCAGAACAAAGATGGAACGGTAAATATTCCTGATGTACTGCAACCTTATATGCAGATGACTCTCTTGGGGAGTTAATAAGCTTAAGTTTTTTTCAATATTAGTTTGCAATTCTCAAATTGAGGAGGGAATAATTGACAGCAAGAGCTTTTTTTGTGCTTATCAATCTTTTATTCTGGACAATGGTTTTAGGTATGTTGTGTCTTCTTGTTGGACTAATTGACTGGAGTGGAAAATTAATTGGATTTATTGCTAGAATTTGGGCTTCTATTATTTTATGGTCTGGGGGTGTATCTTATGGAGCGATCGGTCGTGAGTTCCTGGAGCATAAAAAACACTACTTTTTTGCTGCGAATCATGAAAGTGCCATGGATATTCCGTTAAGTTGGGCTGGGATTCCCTATCATCTGGTTTCTATTGCAAAAATTGAACTGTTAAAAATTCCGATAATGGGCTGGGCTATGGTATTGGCGAAGCATATTTTTGTAGACAGAAGTAATCACAAGAAGGCTTTAGAATCACTTGAGCTGGCGAAGGTATCCCTGCAGAAACATCCAAGGTCAATAATGCTTTTTCCTGAAGGGACACGAAGTATTGATGGTGAGATACATCAGTTCAAAAAAGGTGGACTTGCTCTGGCTGTCCAATTGGGAATGCCAGTGGTTCCTGTAGCAATATGTGGTACGAGGAGTATTGTTAAAAAAAGATCCAAGCGCCTTAAACCGGGGTATGTGGAATTGAGATTTGGTAAGCCCATCAATACAGCAGAGTGGGTGGATAAAGATCAGGTGGAATTTGCCAATTATGTCCGGGATCGTGTGATAGCTTTAAAACAAGCTTGGATTGAGGGAAAAAAGTCAAGTATATGAAGTTCAAAAACAGGTCAGTGAAAAGACTGGCAGAAAAATGAGGAGACCTCGAACAATCCTGAAGGTGTTAAACCATAATCACATTTTTATCATGGAACTTTTTAGTTGGAAGACCTCCCCTTTCCGTCGAGAGCCGGACATATCTGTTTCCCCTCCCAGCCAGTGGGCGGGCAGGCTTGTCAAGGAGGGGTGTAACCTGTCAGGCTTCCGACTGAGGGGTGGTCTGAACTTGTCAAGTATGCATAGGCAAAAGTGTTGAATGATCACCCTCACCTTAATCCTCTTCCGCCAGCTGGCGGAGAGAGGAAATTTACAAAGGTAACGATTATCATAGAGTATGCAGGAATAGCCTTCTCCCCTTCGAGGGGGGAGAAAAAAAGAGGGGGTGAATCGAGGTATTTAGACGATGAAAGTTCTCTGATATAGTAAATTGACTGCACTTGTTACATTTTTATGGACTCACTAATAAGTCATACTTATTGATCGCAATAAAAAGAAGAACTGGATTCAAGCAAACGTACGAGTTTTATGGACAAGTAGAGGATGAAATCTGTATTCCTCGCAAGTGAGGAGGGTTCGTTTTAAAACCTAATCACTCACAATAATATGTGATAAACCATAATATTTCAATGATGTTTCTTGATATTATACCAAAATCTCACCAATCTCACCTAACTGTCTGTGAACCTCAGCAAGGGAAAGTAACATCCGAACAACAGATGGTTCAGTGCTGGCAATCTGTGAAAGCAGGTGAACAGTTTAACGCGGTAGATGACACAATCCTTTATGTTCTTGAACTCGGTTTGGTGAATATATATGATGGTCCGGATATCAGTAAGGCAAAATTGCTTGTGGACTCTGAGGTGCACAAAGGTAGTGTAGAGTTTCATCTTAATGAGAGGGATTGGTTTAGTCACGGTCATAACCGGGATCCTCTTTATAACAATGTGATCCTCCACGTCGTTGGTCGAGCAGGAAACAAAAGAGCCACCACACTCTCCGGTCAGCCAGTCCTGACGGTTATCTGTTCTGACGTGTATACGGACTGCACCTGGGAATCTGGTTGTAAATTGGCTTGTAGTCTCAACGGTGAATTTGTAAAATTAACAATACAATCATTCATGTGGTTTCGGTGGCTTGAAAAAGTTCATCGATTTCACGATGATCTTGTTAAAGACGTGATCCCGCGGGATCTCTTTTATCTCAAATCCTTTGGCGCTCTTGGATTGAAGGGTAACGTCCATCTCTTTGAGAAGCTTGCCAGATCACTACCGTTGACGTTGCTTAGCAAGATGACAACTCACACCGAGATTATAGCAGCTTTGTTTGGTTCTGCGGGGTTTCTTTCTGACTTGGAGAATGAGAAGGAATCCCTGTTATCTACCTGGGACTCGATTTGTCGTAAACATAAAATTGCACAGGTTGTGGAATCGTATGAGTGGAATCACCGTTCTGTGCGCCCGGCGGCTGACCCTCTTCGACGATTACGATTTGGCGTTGATTTGGTGAAAGCATTACTTTCGGGATGGCAGCTAGGGGAAGATAATGATTCTATTACATATCGGGATCTTGTTACTCTATTTCCCAAGACTATTCCCGGCAAGGGATGGATAAGTGAATGGCTTGGGAATGTGGTGTATCCGATGCAGGAAGCAATCTGTATGATGGAAGGAAAGTTAGAGAATCGGGGGAATGGTAAATTCGAGCAATGGTGTGACCTTAAACTCGGTTATACTTACGGTAGGTTGTCAAGACAATTTAACCGAAAAATTCCCACTAAAGAATTAACCAGTTTTAGTGTACAGCAGGGGCTAATGGCATTACAGAATCGATACTGTCGTCAGGGGCTTTGTGCTGTATGTCCTCTAATATCGTAATGGCAATTTTAACACAGGAGAAGATGGCAGAAAAATCTGCCCGGTTGCAGACCGAGGGGAAAATCGTTGTGTTTACAAACGGTTGTTTTGATCTCATTCACTTGGGACATATCGAAATATTGAAGAGAGCCCGGAATGAGGGTGCCTGTCTTTTCGTAGGTGTAAATGGAGATGAATCTGTACGTCGTCTGAAAGGAAAAGGTCAACCAATTCAGGGTGAGCAGGAGCGTGCTGCTATCGTAGATGCATTTCAATTCGTGGATGATGTAACACTATTTTATGAAGATACACCTGAAAATCTAATCAATCTAATTCATCCAGATGTGCTGGTGAAGGGTGCTGATTATGAGGAAGAGGATATTGTAGGAGCTAAAGAAGTGATTAGTAGAGGTGGGCGGATAGTAAGGGTCCCTCTCGTTGAAGGAAAATCGACCAGTTCCATCATTTCCCGGATTTTGAAACACTTTCGTCGGGAAAACTCTTGACTCCATTCTACTTTTCCATTTAACTTTCTCGCCGTTTAAGAACCTTATATCTCACACATTATATGAAGTTAGGGCAAATAGCATTCTTTTCTTTTATATCTGCAAGTCTTGTTTATGCAGTTTCAGAGGATTCCGTTATGGTTCGGGATATCCAACTGGAAGATACCGTTGTGACTGAATTTTCCTCCATTCCCGGTGACGAGGAGATTATTATTCCCCTTTTGGAAGATACTGTTGCGACTGAAATATCCACTGCCGATAGCGAGGAAATTATTCTTCAGTCCATTAACAGGCTTCCACTTATCCTACAGGATGCAAAAAGATACTTTGTGGAGGCTCTTATTGCAGATCAGCATAATGACACGATGGAAGTGGTGTATCTGATAGAAAAGATTACAGATCTACTGATAGAGGCGGGGCAGGTTAATGGGATGTTGGAAGATGATCAGGAGGAGTATACTCGTTTTGAGAATATGTTGATACATGCTTATGAGAATCATTTTCGGACGGTGAATCGTGTGGAAACCCCTATCACAGTAGCCAGTCTTCGGGAAGAACTTTCCGAATATATGGAACCGCTGGAAATAGAGATAAATGGATCCAAATTTACGGTGATAGACGATAGAAATGGACACATTCCTCTTGTTCTCAACAGTCGTGTGGAACAAACCATTAACTTTTTCCGGACGAAAGGAAAACGGCAGTTCGAAATATGGCTTTCTCGACTTCCTTTTTACAAAGAATCTATTATTGAGATTTTAACTGAAAATGGTTTGCCTGAAGAGCTAATTTATGTTTCAATGGTGGAGAGTGGTTTCAATCCTAAAGCATATTCTACAGCCCATGCTTCAGGATTATGGCAGTTTGTATCCGGGACCGCGAAGATGTATGGTTTATCAAGGACCTGGTGGATAGATGAACGAAGGGATCCTCGAAAAGCAACTCAGGCAGCTGCAGACTATTTTAAGGATTTGTACATTGAGTTTGATGACTGGTATTTAGCCATGGCGGCATATAACTCGGGAGAAGGGCGTATAAATCGAGCTATTCGTTTGCACCAGACTCGGGATTTCTGGCAGTTAAATTCGCTTCCCCGTGAGACCCGAAACTACGTCCCCACAGTTCTGGCAGCTGCGATAATCACTAGAGATCCCGCAAAGTATGGATTCAAGGTATCCCAAAACAATTCACTCGAGTACGACGAGGTAATTATCGAATCAAGCGCAGATTTGAACGTTCTGGCAAAATGTGCCGGGATCAGTATGAAGCAGCTTAGAAAATATAACCCTGAAATTCGACAATTTGCGACTCCCTCCAATCAACCATATTCTTTAAAGATTCCCAAGGGAAGTAAGGATACCTTCACTAAAGAGTTTAATAGTTTACCTAAATTTCAGCGATTTGTCCCACAGTATCTCGTTCACAGAGTAAGAAGGGGTGAATCACTCTGGGTTATTGCAAGAAAGTATGGTGTTTCCATATACGATGTTGCCTCGGTAAACAAAATAAGAAATTATCACCGGTTACAGATTGGTCAGAAGTTAACTATCCCTGTACCGCCTGTCCCGGGGACGAGTTCTATCGCTTCATCTAAAGTGTCTGAGAAGGACAGGATTGTTTACCGCGTACGTAAAGGGGACACATTAGGTCATATCGCCGAACGCTACGGGACCTCCGCCCGAAGAATTCGACAACTGAATGGTCTTCGGTATGGACAGTATATTTATCCAGGACAGAAGCTGGTTATTCCCGCATCTCCCTCGAAACTTGCCACCACTTCTTCAGGTTCGAATCCATATGAGAAAGAGATTTATGTCGTTCGTAGAGGTGATACTCTGAGTCATATTGCTATGCGTTATAGAACATCGGTCTCAAAAGTACGGAGGTGGAATGGCATTTCAAGAAATGAGTATATTTATCCGGGGCAAAAATTGGTTATTTATGTGAAATAAGCATGAAACCTTCCAGACATATTTCCCCGTGGCACTGGCTATTGATTTCGATAGGATGTGTACTTATTCTGGTGTTTTTACTGACGGTCATTGGTAAAATTCACATTTCAGGAGATTCTGTTATTGATGGCAAAAAGGTGGCGATAGTGAAAGTAGCTGGCTCCATTTTTAACTCTGAGAAGGTCATCAAGGAATTGGATGATATAAAGGAACGTAAGGATGTAGTAGCGGTGGTGTTACGGGTGAATAGTCCCGGGGGTGGAATTGCTCCTTCGCAGGAGATTTATCAGAAAGTCAAGGATTTAAATGAGACGAAACCTGTCGTGACTTCAATGGGAGACGTGGCAGCATCTGGCGGATATTACATTGCTCTGGGAAGTCATACTATAGTAGCGAATCCCGGGACGGTAACAGGTAGCATTGGGGTGATAGTAAATTACCCGGTAGTGACGGAATTGATGGAAAAAGTTGGCGTGGATGTAGAGACTATCAAAAGTGGAGATTTGAAAGATGCCGGATCTCCCACCCGTGAGGTAACGGATGAGGACTTAAGCTATTTTAATGATGTGGTGATGAACCTTCACCATCAATTTGTGAGGGTGGTAGCTATCTCTCGGAGATTGGATAAGGAAGTAGTGGAGGAATTAGCTGATGGCAGGGTTTATACCGGGGAACAGAGTTTGGAGCTGGGCTTGATTGATACGTTAGGAACCTTTGACGATGCTATCCGGTTGGCAGGGGAACTGGGCGGTATTGAAGGGAAGCCAAAAACAGTGGAACCTAAACGGAGGAAACCGTCGTTAATAGATTGGCTTTTTGGTGATAAAATTCAGGAAGTAAGGAATCAGTTTTCGATTCCTAGATTTGAATATCGATGGAGGTAAATTATGAGCAGAACCATTACAAAAGCAGAAATCATTGATACTGTAGCAACAGCCACAGGAATCACAAAGGTAGATACAGAAGCGGTCATGAGAGGAATATTTACCACCATTATTGTAGCGTTGGAAGATCATAATCGGGTGGAGTTGAGGGGGTTTGGTTCTTTTAGGGTTAAAATACGAAATCCAAGAAAAGCCAGGAATCCGGGTACCGGGGAAATTATTTACCTTCCTAAGCGGGTTGTACCCACGTTCAAACCTTCCCGTTTGTTAAAAGAATTATTGAATAAACCTACCTTATAAGTAAGGGGATTAATATGCCTTCTGGAAAAAAGCGGAAGAGACGAAAAATAAGTACACACAAGCGTAAGAAGCGTCTTCGTTTGAATCGTCACAAGAAAAAGAAATAGATAGTACGCTATATCTTTATAATCCAATGTCCGGGTATAGGAGTCGTTGTCTCTATTTAATTCTATTTTGTACCTGTATACTTTTCCCTATCGGTTTACTTAAGGGATGGGGTTTTGAAACACACAAAGCTATCAATCGTAAGGCGGTCAAATTCCTTCCAGGTCCCCTTGGAAGCAATTTTTCACAAAATGTAGACTATATTTCAGAACACTCCATTGATCCAGATCTCTGGAAAGAAAAGGACCCGGATGAAGGTTACGGTCATTATATGGATTGCGACCTCTACGGTGATTATCCTTTTTCAGATATTCCCAGATCACTGGATCTTCTCATTGAGAGCTATGGGGCTGATAAAGTCAAGAAATGGGGGATAGCCCCCTGGCGGATTAAGGAATATTACCATCGGTTGATAGAGAACTTCAAGGCCGGTCATTGGGAGGAAGCAAACCTGACGGCAGCAGCTCTGGCACATTATATATCCGACATCCATATGCCCCTTCATGTGGTGGCTAATTATGATGGTCAATTGACTGGGAATGATGGTGTGCATGGTCAGTGGGAAACGCAGATGGTGGATAGATATCTACTGGATAACATCCATCCCAAAGGTATTTTATTCACAGTAAGAGACCCGGTGGAAGAGTCTTTTACCGTGATGAAGGAATCTTATCTTCACCATTTTGACATCCTTCGTGCAGATTTCCTCGCCAGAAAAAATTTATCGGAGGAAGAAAAAGAGCGATTAAAGGATTGGCGCGATCCCATGGCAGATACCAAGTATCACGAGATACTTTTTCGAGAATCCGGAAATATTGCAAAAGAAAGGATAGAAATGGCAGTCCTTCGGGTGGCATCCTTCTGGTACACTGCCTGGATTAAGGCTGGGAAACCAATGCCAGAAGAAACAAGCGTGGAAACTGAGTTAGATGAAAAAGGTTACATGGTATCCCCTTGATAACCAACTATTTTCACAGCAAATGACAGGAAGAATGAAATCAATTGATAATATAAATTTGATGGAAGAAATAGAACCGACAATTTTTTCCGTTTCTGAAATTACCACTCTGATCAAACAGGTTTTGGATAACACATTTCCGTCGGTCTGGATAGAAGGGGAGCTCTCAAATTTTAAACATCACAGTTCCGGTCATATGTATTTTACCCTGAAGGATGAAGAATCAGAACTGAAGGGAGTGATGTTTCGTGGTTATAACCGCCTTCTCCATTTTAAGCCCGAGAATGGGATGAAAGTATTGATTCAGGGTGGGATTACGGTTTATGCTCCGAGGGGGAACTACCAGATCGTGGTTCAAAAGATGCAGCCAGCCGGTCTGGGAACACTGTATCTGGCATTCGAAGCATTAAAAAAGTCTCTTGACGATGAAGGGTTGTTCGATGTGGAACGAAAAGTTCCACTTCCTCCGTATCCTTTTCGGGTAGGTGTGATAACCTCGGAAACAGGGGCAGCCATTCAGGATATCATTGACATTCTGACACGTCGTGTACCACACATCGAAATTATTTTTCGTCCTACTCTTGTGCAGGGAAATGAGGCAACCGAAGATATTGTTTCAGCCATTTCAGAGTTTGAGCAATATAAAAAAGTGGATGTCTTGATAATTGGGCGGGGTGGAGGATCTCTGGAAGATCTCTGGCCATTTAATGAGGAGAAGGTAGCCCGCTCTATAGTGGCATGTCCAATCCCTATCATCTCTGCAGTGGGTCACGAAACGGATTTCACTATAGCTGATTTCGTGGCAGACCTGAGAGCTCCTACTCCATCTGCCGCAGCTGAACTCGTTTCCAGACCGCTGGAAGATATTGTAAAAAATCTTACCGAAATGAACAAGCGGATAATGGAAGTAGTCCAGAACCGAATTGAATTTCTATGGCAGCAGCTGGATGCCCTCTCCACCCGATATGGATTTCAGCAGCCATCACTTCTTGTTAAACAAAAAAATCAGAAATTAACCGAATTGGAAGATCGATTAACTCAACGAATCCAGTTTATTCTCAGCATGAAGAGGACACATTTCGAAGGGATAAACCGGCAACTTGTCTCAGCAAGTCCAAGGAGTGTATTGAATCGGGGCTATTCTATCGTCTATTCAATTCCCGACAGGCAGATTATCCATCAGGTGGAAAAACTGAAGGTGGGGAAAGAATTTGGTGTTGTGATGTCCGATGGTGAGATAGTAGGAGAAACAAAGAAAATAGAGAAAAAAGAAAAAAAAAGGATGCCGATTCGTAACTTTTAGCCTTATCTATTCATCAGCCACGAAGTCACAAAGATACAAAGTCTTTATTGATAAAGTGTTAAATGGAGAGAATGACTAATGGATTCTTGCTCAAGATTCTGTCCTTTGTTGTTATAGTAAGTTCCATATTATAAATTTCATTTAGTGACTTGGTGCCTTGGTGGCGAATTATCCAAGTTAGGAAAGGAAGGTCGCAATGGGGAATAAGGAAAACACCGTAGATTTTGAGGAAGCAATATCCCGATTGGAGAAGATTGTTAAAATTCTTGAGAGTGAAACAATTTCTTTGGAGAAGAGTTTGGAGCTTTTTGAGGAGGGGATGACTTTGACTGAGAAGTGCCGTGAAAAACTTAAGGATGCTGAGGGAAAGATAAAGAAATTATCTAAAATAGAATCTGGTGAAGTTGAGGTAAAAGAAGGGAGGTGATCGCAGGTTTATGAAGATTGGAATCTGGGCAAATACGAGTAAAGAGGCTTTCTGGGAAAATCTTCCCAAGTTAATGACATGGCTGAAAGAAAAAGGTCAGAGTGTCTATTTTACCACACGAGTTAAGGCATATTTACCGGCAGGAAGTAATTATAAGTTTTCTGTTATTCAATCAGCAGATGATTTTAACAAACTTGACTTTGTTCTTGCAATGGGAGGGGACGGTACGATTCTTTCTGCTGCAAGAGCCGTTGGTGAACGGATGACTCCAATTCTTGGTGTACACTTGGGAGGATTTGGTTTTTTAGCTGAAGTAACGATGGAGGAACTCTTTAAGAGGTTGGAGTTAGTAATTAAAGGCAAGTATAATCTCTATCCACGGATGGTTTTAGAGGGTGATATTAACGAGAATGGTGTTACATCTCAAGTTCACGCATTAAATGATCTGGTGATTGACCGTGGGGAATATTTCCGTCTTGTAAATTGTTCCGTTTATATGAGCGAGAGGTACATTACAACTTACAATTCAGACGGACTCATCATATCTACTCCCACGGGAACAACAGCATATAACCTGTCTGCGGGAGGTCCCATTGTGGTCCCTCGACTGTCGTTATTTACGTTGGCACCCATCTGTCCTCATACTCTATCTGCCCGACCTATTGTTCTGCCTGCAGATCAGGAATTGAAGATCATCTTTCCTCAAGGAGCACTTGAAATGAGATTGACAGTTGATGGACAAATTCAAAAAACTGTTTTGCCAGATGCAAAAATCCTGATTCGAAGGGCTCCTTATGATGTCCAGATGGTGACCTTCGAAGATCGAGACTATTTTAGGACGTTAAGAACAAAATTGGGATTGGGAAGACAGGGACAAGAATAACTACGTTAATAGAGCACTTTGATCTTATGTGTATATTTGTAATAGTGCGACGTAAGCTAATACGTCGCACTATTTATTTTAGGGTATAATTATCAATCTACACTGATAACATCCTGTGCCTGAAGACCTTTTTCACCTTCAGCAACAGCGAATTCCACCTTATCACCTTCACCTAACGTGCGATAACCTTCGCCACGAATGTTGGTGAAGTGGACGAATATGTCACCACCAGAATCACGTTCGATGAAGCCATATCCTTTTGTGGAATTAAACCATTTAACAGACCCAGTTTCACGTTCTGCCATAGTTTGTGTTCCTCCATTTGTTTTAAAATCAAGTTGTAGCAGAACGTCTAACTAAAACAAGTAATAGGTACTTCTTTCGCGATAGAGCGACTGCTAACAACACCGCACACACTAGCATTGCTAGACATGTCTTTCAAGTTTGAATATTAATAACTTGACTCACAAGAATTTCCATGTTTTTTGGCATTTTTCCAAATATTGTTTCTTATTTGTTTTTGGCCATTGAATATTTCTACTATAATGGACAAAAAGGTATGTAACCTTTTTCCGAAAATTCCCGATGCTTTCGAAGCATACAATCGTCCATCACCACGTGCAGCCCAGCATCTTCTGCCCGTTTAGCAGCGACTTCATTCACGACACCATCCTGAAGCCAGAGAGCCTTGGCTTCAATAGCAATAGTATCGTCAACAATGGGATCGACATGCTCAGGTCTGCGGAAGACATCTACCGCTTTTATAGGTTCAGGAATATCTTTTAAACTTGGGTAGCATTTTTCGCCAAGAATAGTTGCATGCCCGGGGTTCACAGGGATAATTTTGTATCCAACAGATTGTAGGTAGGATGCCACTCGGTTACTGGGACGTTCCGATTTGGGGGAAAGACCTATCACCGCAATGGTTTTCATTGCAAATATTTTTTTGATGGTTTCTGGTTCGTTCATTAAGAACTTTTACGAAATAGATTTTTTAAAATGTACCCGGCTAAATTAGGATTTTCCTTTAATCTACGAACGGAATAGGGATACCATTCCTCTCCGAAAGGAACATAGATGCGAACCTTATATCCTTTCTCCAGCAGATGCTTCAGACGATTTCCCATTGGCACGCCATAAAGAACCTGGAATTCAAATCTATCTAAAGCAATACGTTTGTTTTTTATCCAGGTTTCCAACGTATCAATCAAAAAGATATCGTGTGTTGCGATTTCAGCATATCCCTGACCTTTAAGGAGTGTTTTCACTAATTTAATAAAATTATCTCTGATGTCATCACGATTTTGGTACGCGATTTCAGGAACTTCACGATATATTCCCTTGCATATACGAAGTTTGAGATGAGGAGACATCAGCATGTTAAGGTCGTTGATACTCCGGTTCAGGTAAGCCTGCAGTACTGTTCCCACTTGATTATATTGCTCCATTGCCTCTTTATATAGTTTAAGAGTTATATCCGTATAAGGAGAATTCTCCATATCAATGGTAAGTGATTTCTCGCATTCTCGAGCTGTTTCCAGAATGGTAAATAGATTATCTCTTGCCAGGTTCTGATCAATTTCTAGACCAATATGCGTTAATTTGAGGGAAATTGTACAGTTTAATTCTTCATTACCAAGACGGTTGTAAAGGGAACAGTAAGCGTCTCGAGTATCATAGGATTCCTCTCGAGTATTGACATGTTCACCTAAAATATCGAGAGTAGATAAAAATCCATTATCATTCAGCTCTTTCACTGTATCTATAGCTTTATCCACAGTTTCTCCAGCTACATATCGCATCGCAAACGGCTTTATCGCAATGGGTGGGAAAATAGGAAGGGTAGCTGAGATGATTTTATTGAAGTAACTCACTTTATTGTGAAAAGAATCTAGTTGTAAATTTAGATGTCTAATCAAGGAAGTTCAATGTGTTTTAAGTTAATACCTAACTTAAGACACTGTCCAGTTTTTGGGGTAAAGTATAGTTAACGTGGCCATTTTCGACAGTATGGGTAGGGAAGTGAGGAGACTTTTTTAAGGGAGTATGTATGGTACTTCAAAACAGATACTGTGGGATGGAATGAACCGGGCAGGTGAACTTATGCCCAGTGGTGTCTATCTTTATCGACTAAAAGCAGGAGAAACAGTAAAAGTTCAGCAAATGGTTTTGGTTCGGTGAAGAGATTTATGTAAACTAAATTTAGCATATTAAGAAGAAAAAGAATGTCTATAAAAAAGGGAATTATTTTATTATCTCTAACCTCTTTTATTCTACCAGCGAATTTATACGCCCAGGATACAACCAACTTCTTTCCACACCATATCGGAGATATGTGGGAATATTATTTTACTGATTATGTTGGTAGTGATACAATACAAGTCTTTGTGATCGAGGATTCCCTCGATCCAGATGGTAACCACCATGTGATACAAACCGCCCGTTCGATTAATCCAATTGCACCACCTATCTTTTTCTTTTGGGATACAACAAAATACATTATTGATACAACAAACCAGGTATTGACTTATTTTTGTTTTGGAACTGGAGAACCATTGGTAAAATACAAACTTGACGCTCAAGCAGGTGATCAATGGGTTATTTGGGGAGAGCCAGGATATTACGAGATGGCGAGAGTTATGTCTGTTATTCAGGATACCTTATTTGGTATCCCAACCGTTTCTAAGGTCTATAAATATTATTCAGCAACCGATTCCACCGATACCACAGGCTTGGTTATGAATTATGATGTGTTAGCCGATGGATTTGGATTAATCTACGGGGCTGCTTGTGAATGTGGCTTGTGGATCTTTCTTAGGGGTGCGATTATTGATGGCGTTTATTATGGAGACACAACTTTAGTATCAATCAATGATTATTCATTAGCACAAATACCTGATAAAATTAAATTATTTCAAAACTACCCTAATCCCTTTAACCCACAAACCACAATCCGCTTTAATGTGAAAAATTCAAATCGTATTTCCCTGAGCATATATAACTCAGTGGGAAGGGAGGTAGGAAGACTTATCGATAATCAATGGTATCCTGTCGGAGAACATGAAATTATATGGAATGGCAAAACTGAGAAAATCGCTGAAGTTGCTAGTGGTGTTTATTTTTATCGGTTAAGTGTAGGGCAACAAACTATCACGCGCAAGATGTTGCTCATCCGTTAAATAGTCAATTCATTTAATCTGGAGGTATGCTATGAAAATATCCAATTATCTTTTCCTAGTCCTGCTTATTAGCGGATTCTTGAGCCAACAGGTTTATTCTCAGGGCGAGGAAACAGAAACGTGTATAGCACCTATGGATCCGTAAAGAGCAATTGAAGAAACAGACCTTAGTCAATTGGGTGGACTTTATCTCACTGCTGAAGGTCAATTAAGAGTATTGGTGGTGTATGTGAGATTTAGGGATGATACCACTAATCATCCTCATTGGCCAGCTGGATCTTCTCCTCCCCAGATGAACGAAATTATAGATCCAGATATGTTAACCGGCTCAACAAACTATGATAATTTAACCCATTACTTTAATACAATGTCATTTGGGATATATGAAGTTGTCGGCGAAGCTATCTATGTCGAAACGCCACATGATATGGACTATTATGGATCTTCTCCGAGTAGAAGGTTAGCAACTGAAGATGTTCTGGTAAACGTGGTGGATTCTCTTGTTGATTTTTCATTATATGACAATTGGACGCGCATATCGAATTATAACCATATCAATGAACCGGACGGTATAGTTGACATGATCGTTATGGTCTGGAGAGGATTAGTCTTTACAACAGCGTGGGCAGGCGAAGCATCACTTGGAGGCGGTTCTCCTTTAAACGTGGATGGTGTTTAGATCAAACGCTATTATCGAACTGGTTCCGGTTTAACTGTTCAGTTTATTGGAGACAGGAGTGAAAACTATAATTTTAAAACCTTCATCCATGAATTAGGGCACTGGTTAATCAGTGGAGCACATCCTTATAATGCCTACAGCAATCCGCAACATTCACTCTGGGGTATGCTGACGCGTAACTTTGATGGCGATTGTGCGAACGCCTTCGAGCGGGAGCGATTGAGCTGGATTGATGTGGTTGAGATAACAGTTGATATTACAGCAAATTTATCAGATTATCTTATTACGGGTGATGCATATAAATATCATCCACCCGATGGTTATTCAAACGAATATTACTATTTCGAAAATCATCAGAAAATCAATACTACTTATGATGATGCGACGGTAAATGCAGATGACAAAGGAATTTTTGTGATTCATCAAAAGGATATTTACAGTGAGCAAAACAATATTCTCTGTAAGGTAGCTGATGGGCAATGGGATTGGGAAAATCCGTTCTGGACAGATGAATGTTACAATCTCGATTTACCTGCTTATCGATAAGTAACCCATGACCCGGCAGTAAACAATCATCGAGATACGCAGCAGCATACTCAAGGTGGATGGGATTGGGTATATGTTCTTGCCGATGAAAATAACAACGTGACATGTGGAAATTTTAGAAGAGGTTTTGGATTTGAAGATACTTTCAATCCGAATACAACGACAGTCATTTCTCCTTGGAGTAATCCAAACACAAATATTTGGGGAGATCCATATCCAGTTGTTATTACTTTCGCTATGGAAATTATTGGTCAATACGAAGAAATAATAAATGTACATTTCTACCTTTCAAATCCTGAGGATGCAAAGCCATCACGACCTCAAAACTTTACTACCGTGATGTTAAATAGTCATCCACATTTAACATGGGATGCCAATGGTGAACCCGATTTATGGAGATATCGAATATATAAAAAGCTTGAGCTTTGGGAAGGCGGTATAGATACGTTTGAAATTGATGTAGAACCAAAATACCCAGATCCAGAGGAATGGGACGATGAGTGGTTTACAAGTGGTAAACCTTATGATAAGGCAACATATTGGATATGTGCTGTAGATACCCAAGGGAAACTATCTGATAAAACGGATAGTTACTCTTTTCTTGGTATAAGTTTGATTCAGTGGAAACAGGTTGTAAATATAGATGAGTTACCCCGGGAATTTTTTCTTTATAATAACTATCCAAATCCCTTTAACCCAACTACGACAATTAAATATGATTTACCTGAAGAATCTTTTGTGAAATTGAGGATATTCAACTTACTTGGGGAGGATATAAGAACACTGGTTGTAGGAAAGGAATCAGCTGGGTTCAAGAATATGCTTTGGAATGGGAAAGATAATAGGGGCAATCTTGTTTCATCAGGTATGTATATATACAATTTAAGTGCTAAATCTCTGGAAAGTGGTAAAGAATTCCATCAGACAAGGAAGATGGTATTATTGCGATAGAAACCTCAGATAAAATGTTCAATCAAGGGACAGACAATTGTTTGTCCCTTTTTATTAATGAGTAGCTGAAAAAAGATGTTCATTCAATGATGTATGATCTCATGTTTAATGATATTAATATGAGAACAATAAAAATGTAAACTATGTCTGTGAATACTTCATTTAAACCTGGAATTTGTCTTGTAAAGGATTTTGGCAGAGGGTAAATTTTCGACCAATTTAGGGCTAATCCAACAGAATGTATCAAGATTTTGCTACAACCTTTGTATTTATCCTTTTGGGGATTTTTCTCGTTGCAATCACATTTGTTCTGCAGAAAATCCTTTCTCCCCAGCGAAAAACCAGAGATAAGCTTACTACCTACGAGTGTGGGGAAAATGTGGAAGGATCCTCCTGGATTCAGTTTAATATTCGATTTTACGTTATTGCTCTTATTTTCATCATTTTTGATGTGGAGGTGGTGTTTCTGTTCCCGTGGGCTGTCGTGTACAAAGAACTGGGATTATTCGTGTTTATAGAGATGACAATATTTATCGCAATTTTAGCTATCGGATTGGCATATGTCTGGCGAAAGGGTGATCTGGAGTGGGTAAAACGCCGGGTTTCCTATGGACATGGGCGGTACCGTAATCTGACTGAGGAAGATGAAACTGACATTAGTTTAGAAGAATAGTAAGGTAAAATAATTCTACGATGGATTTCTTAGAACTGGTCTCCTATATTAATTCAAATTTTGTTAAAAACTTTGTTCCTGTCGAGGAAGAAGCGCTGGAAGATCATATTGATTGTCCTGCTGATAGATGGCGTTTACTGGCTGAATTTCTGAGGAATGATGAGAACCTGGAGTTTGATTCGATGATGTGTATCACTGGAGTGGATTATGGGGGTGAAGAGGGAAATCTTGGCGTCATCTATAATCTATTCTCTATGTCACACCAACACAAGCTGGAAGTTCGGGTCACCGTTCCCAAATCTAAACCGGTAATCCCTACTGTGGAAGATATCTGGCGTATTGCAGATTGGTTTGAGAGGGAGGTTTTTGATATGTTCGGAATAGAATTTGATGGACATCGTGATCTTCGAAGACTTCTCCTGCCCGAGGATTGGGAAGGATACCCATTGAGGAAAGACTACGAATTTCCAGAAACGTACCATGGAATCCAGATTAATAAGGTGAAAGAAGGATGGGAATAGTCCACGGCGAGGAAATGGTCCTGAATATTGGGCCTCAACACCCAAGTACTCACGGCGTGCTTCGTATGAAAGTTCGTACTGATGGTGAGATTCTGACTCAGATTACACCAATTATTGGGTATCTTCACCGATGTTTTGAGAAACATTGTGAAAATGTTACGTACCAGCAGTGTCTTCCCTACACCGATCGTTGTGACTACATTGCTTCTATGAACAACAATTTTGGTTACGCCGTAGCAGTGGAGCGACTGATGGGAATCGAGGTTCCTGAAAAGGTTGAATATATTCGCATCATCGTAGCAGAGTTGAATCGGATTGCCAGTCATCAACTTGCTATTGGGACATTCGGTCTGGATGTGGGAGCATTCACACCGTTTTTGTATTGCTTCCGGGATCGAGAACGGATACTGGATCTGTTTGAAATGCTCTGTGGTAGCAGACTTCTATACAATTACATTTGGGTGGGGGGACTGTCCCACGATTTGCCTGCCGGTTTTGTGGAGAAAGTGTATGAATTCATTGATTATTTTGAACCGAATATCCAAGAGTATAACGATATTTTGACATTCAATAAGATTTTTATCGAACGGACGGCAGATGTGGGGGTGCTACCTGAAGATGTGGCTATTAGCTATGGAGTAACCGGTCCAAATCTGCGTGGATCCGGAGTGAAGTGGGATCTTCGTAGACATGATCCATATTCCGTTTATGATAAGCTTGATTTTGATATCCCCGTTGGTACAGGGGCTATGGGGACGGTTGGTGACTGCTGGGATCGGTATTATGTTCGAATCCGTGAAATGGAAGAAAGTGCCAAGATTATCCGGCAGGCTTTAGATCAAATGCCGGTGGAGGGAGACATCCGTGAAGCAGTGCCCAAAAGAGTTCGTCCGCCTAAAGGATCGATCTACGTCAGGACGGAAAGCCCGCGGGGTGAGTTGGGATATTACATCATTAGTGATGGAAAACCAAAACCGTTCAGGCTTCATATGCGGTCTCCAGCTCTGACAGCATTGAGTGTCATTGATGAGATCGGTCGAGGTTGGATGCTTTCGGATGTGCTTGCTATTTTAGGAAGTCTCGATATCGTATTGGGAGAAATTGATCGGTAATGGTTGACTATCTGATTGAAATCTTAAGCAGAGGGCTAATGTCGAATGTCCATCCAGTTGTAGTGTTCATCACAGCAGGAATCCTCACCGCTCTCCCCATTTTTTTGTTTATGGCATTCTTTGCTCTTGCCGCTGTCTACGCCGAACGGAAAGTATCAGCATTTATGCAGGATCGGCTCGGTCCTATGGGGCAGGGAGCAGGGTTTCATGCTGGGAAGTGGGGATTACTTCAAACCGTGGCTGATGCCATAAAATTGGTAATTAAAGAAGATATTATTCCTGCGAAAGCTGACAGGAAATTATTTATCCTCGCGCCATTTATTGTATTTGTTGGAGCGTTTATCACATATGTGGCACTTCCATTTAATCAAGTGATTATGGCAGCCGATTTCAATATTGGGATTTTTTATATTTTGGCTATGGCCTCTCTCGGGGTAATCGGAATAATCCTTGCTGGTTATGGGTCAAACAACAAGTGGTCCCTATATGGAGCTATGCGGTCAGCTGCCCAGATCGTCAGTTATGAAATTCCCGCTGCCCTTTCCATACTGACGGTGATTATGCTGGTGGGCAGTCTCGAAATGCAAGAGATTATTATGGCTCAATCAGGTACTATATGGGGATTTTTACCCAACTGGTTTATTTTCAATAATCCATTTACATTTCTCGCCTTTTTTATCTATTTCATTTCAGGCGTGGCAGAGGTAAACCGGACACCATTTGATCTACCAGAAACAGAGTCGGAACTTGTAGCAGGATTTCATACTGAATATTCGGGTATTCGGTGGGGATTTTTCTTTCTGGCAGAATATGCCTATGTGTTTATTGTTGCAGCTGTAGCTTCCATTGTTTTTCTCGGTGGCTGGCAGAGTCTTATCCCGGGAATTATGGCAGGTTCGGTATGGGGTCTCTTCTGGTTTTTTGCCAAAACTGGTTTTTTATTCTTTGTGATGATGTGGTTTCGCTGGACTTTTCCGCGGTTGAGGGTTGATCAACTTATGAGAGTGTGTTGGAAATTCTTTCTACCCTTTGCGTTTATCAACATCTTAGGGGTAGGTATCTGGGATCTATTTATCAGGTGAGAGAAATGAGAATGTATTTTTCAGATATCTGGCTTGCCATCACAACCCTTCTGACGGGGATGGGAGTAACTATTCGTCACTTTATCCGAGCTCGAAAAGGAATTGTGACACTTCAATACCCGATAGAAAAATGGCCAGTACCAGAACGGTATATTGGCTTTAATCACGATAATTATAATGTCATCCGTTCCAGTCTGTACGTGGATATTGATGATTGTATTGGGTGCGGTCAGTGCGTGCGTGCATGTCCGGTAGGCTGCATCAAAATTGAAACAATGAAAGTCAATAAGGGTGAAGATATTCCAGCAGCAAACCATATCGGCATCACCTCCAAAGGGTCAATGAAAAGATTTTTACTAACACGGTTTGATATAGATATGTCGGAATGTTGTTATTGCAATCTCTGTACTTATCCCTGTCCTGAGGATTGTATTTTTATGACGGGCGGTCCCAATTCGAACAAACGCGAACTTGATTACGAATTTTCTGTGCATGACCGAAATGAGCTTATCTATCATTTTTCAAAGGTTCCAGCAGTTGAGGTTGAAAGAAGAAAAAGAGAATTGGAACGGCAGGCAAAAGAAAAAGGAGAGAAATAGGGATGGCTGCACCCATTATATTCTGGGCTATCGTTTTATTAACTGTGATTTCAGCTGCTTGGGTTGTTCTGTCCCAGAATCTCATCTATTCTGCTGTTTCACTGCTTTTTACCTTTATTGGTGTTGCTGGGCTTTATGTTTTTATGATGGCGGATTTTATTGCTGCTACGCAGGTGGTGATCTATGTGGGAGGGATTCTGGTTCTCATTATTTTCGGAATTATGCTTACCCACCGTATCACCCAGGTCCGGATATCTCATAAAAGTGTTCAGAGAGGTATTGGCGCATTAGGAGCAATACTTATCCTTATAGGTTTGGTGAAGATGATTATCACCTCACCATGGAGAGTTATTCATTCTCCTGATCCTGTTGGAACTACTGCGGGCATCGGGAAACTGTTGATGATTGATTATCTGTTACCGTTTGAAGTGGCATCGGTTTTACTGCTTGCAGCTCTCATTGGCGCTGCCCGATTAGCGAGGAAAGGTGACTGATGCACGATTTGAATACATATCTGATTATTGGTGCAGTTCTTTTTACTTTAGGACTTTTCGGAGTCATAACTCGACGTAACGCTATTGCTGTTCTTATGGGAGTGGAACTCATCTTAAATGCCGCTAACATTAACTTTATCGCCTTTGCTCGTTTTGGCGGGATGAATTTATCGGGTCACATCTTTGCGATGTTCGTGATCATTATGGCGGCAGTGGAAGCCGCTGTGGCATTGGCTATCATCATCAACCTTTATAACAACCTGGGTACTGTAAACATTGACGAAGCGGATACCTTGAAAAAATAGATATGGATGTAAGAATTTTATATGGCTCTCTGTTTTTAATCCTGCCCCTGCTGGCTTTTGGGATACAAATTTTTGTAGGTAATCGGCTTCCGAGAAAAGGGGATTGGGTCTCCATTGGTGCCGTGCTGCTGACTCTTTGTATCGCCATTGCTATGTTTGCCGTTATGCTTGTTTATAATGATCCACACTTCAAAGTCGATAAGTCTATTGAGTGGTTCAATCTCGGAAGTTGGACGGTAGAGATCGGAATGCTTATCGATAACATCACCATTGTGATGCTCCTGGTCGTCGCTGTTGTTTCGGGACTGGTTCATATTTATTCCGTGGGATATATGGCTGGAGATCCGAGGTATTCAAGGTATTTTGGATACCTTTCACTCTTTACGTTTTCGATGAACGGAATTGTTCTTTCTAACAATCTATTTACTATTTACATGTTCTGGGAGCTGGTAGGACTCAGTTCCTATCTTCTTATCGGTTTCTGGTTTGAGAAGGATTCTGCTGCCGATGCCGGTAAGAAAGCTTTTCTTGTAAACCGGATTGGCGATATTGGGATGTTTATTGGAATACTTCTTTTCTTTACTGGGACGGGATCATTTCTCTTTTCCGATCTTTTTGAAGGTGTGGCGAATGGAGCACTTTCAGGTACTCTGTTAACAATTGCGGGGATTTGTATATTCTTGGGAGCAGTGGGAAAATCCGCCCAATTTCCTCTACACGTTTGGTTACCGGACGCTATGGAAGGTCCAACGCCGGTAAGCGCTTTGATCCATGCGGCGACGATGGTAGCAGCTGGTGTTTATCTCATTGTTCGTCTATTCCCAATATTCAGTGTTGATGCTTTGACTGTCATCGCATACGTGGGGGGATTTACGGCGCTCTTTTCTGCTATCATTGCGGTGACTCAGAATGATATTAAGAGAGTTCTTGCCTATTCCACCGTGAGCCAGCTCGGGTATATGGTCCTGGCGGTAGGTACGGGAGCTTATGTAGCAGGTCTCTTCCATCTGGTAACCCACGCTGCTTTCAAAGCGGGACTTTTTCTCTGCAGTGGTAGCGTAATCCATGCCATGCATCACGCCTGCCATAAACTCAACGATCACGAATCCGATCCTCAAGATTTGCGGAATATGGGCGGCTTCAAGGACAGGATGAATATCACATACACGACAATGCTCATTGCTACTCTTGCAATTTCAGGAGTCCCATTCATGTCTGGATTTCTGTCTAAAGACGCTATCCTGGCTGGAACCCTCGCCTTTGCCCAACATCATCCTGGGCACAGCCTGTTACCGGTTTTTGGATTTGGTGCTGCTATTCTTACAGCATTCTATATGTTCAGATTGATTTTTATGACTTTTCATGGGAAGCCTGCTCGTCGGGAAATTCTCGATCATATTCACGAATCCCCATCAGTAATGACAACTCCTTTGGTGATTTTAGCCACCCTTTCGATTTTTATTTTCTACACGTTTCCTTTTGCTAATCCCTTTTCCGATCACGGGTGGTACATGCACCTCGTTGAACCGGTGAATTCAGTCGTTGCTGGAAATCCCACTGCTCACGAAATTGAAGAAGGGATTCATCATGCCCATCTGCCGGCAATGATCATCTCACTTATCGTAGCAGGTCTGGGGATATTTTTAGCTTTTCTTGTTTATTTGAAGAAAAAGATTTCTGCAAAGAAGATGGCGCAACGAATGGGAATTATGTATAAGCTCTCTTTTAACAAATTTTTCATGGATGAGATTTACCAGAAGTATCTTGTGAATCCATCAATAATCTTTTCAAAAGCTGTCGGTTTTCTGGATTGGGATTTATACGATAAATATATCATCAATGGTTTCGCAAGTGTGACAGAAAGGTTATCCAGGATTATTGGTATCAAATATGACTACGATATCCTGGATCAGAAGATAGTCGATGGTATTGGAAAAAGTACCAGTTTCTTTGGGGCTGGTCTGCGTCTGATACAGACCGGAAAACTGCAGAATTATCTGATCTGGGTTTTGGGAGGAATTATCATCATTTTTATTATTCAAGTTATGTAAGTGAAAAGGATCTCCAAAGGAGTCCTTCGGATAAGTATCAAGTAACAAGTAACAAGTTTCAAGTAACAAGTTTCAAGTAACAAGTTTCAAGTAACAAGTTTCAAGTAACAAGT
>CAZVFT010000014.1:0-8842 GCA_964626495.1 uncultured bacterium | reverse complement strand
TCAAGTAACAAGTTTCAAGTAACAAGTTTCAAGTAACAAGTTTCAAGTAACAAGTTTCAAGTAACAAGTGGATGAAATGAAAAAGTCATTTTTGGAGATATGATGGATTATTTTGAAATCGAAGTGAGTGAAATTGGATGGGTAATTAAAGAACCAGATACAGGTTATGAGGTAAATCTGTTAGAGAGGACTTTTGAGTTTGCAATTACCGTTCTGGAAACCCTTAAAACCGTTGGTTATGAAAAAGAGATGGATGTTATTCGTTATCAGCTTGCAAAAAGTGGTACATCTGTAGGAGCAAATTATGAAGAAGCTCAAGGGGCAAGTTCAAAGAAAGATTTTTCTAATAGGATTAAAATTGTCTATCGTGAGCTTAGAGAATCACATTTTTGGGCAAGAATTCTCGAGAGAATGCATTGGGGAAATCGTACAATAGTCGAACAATTAGTGAATGAGTGTAACGAATTAAGAAAGATTTTTGGTCAGATCAGGCAAACTTTAAGAAACGAAGAAAACATTTAAACTTGAAACTTGTCTACTTGAACCTTGAAACTTGTTTAGATGTTAAAAAATGAAAATTAGGAAAAGGTAAAATATGGATTGGAATATTTTAAGTTGGTTAATATGGCTGCCCGTTGTGGGAATGGTGGCAATTGCTCTGATTCCACGGGAAAAACCGGAGATTATCAAGATCATCGCTGCCGTTGCAACAGGTCTTCAACTGTGGGTGGTAATTATGCTCTGGATTCAATTTGATCGAGGTGCTGTCGGTTTTCAATTCCAGGAGAAACTGGCATGGATTCCATCCTTCAACATTCACTATTTTCTTGGTGTGGATGGATTGAGCCTTCCCATGGCTCTTTTAACAGCCCTGCTTTCTTTTCTCGGAATATTTGTCAGCTGGAAAATTGACAAAGCAGTGAAGGGATATTTTGCTCTATTTCTCTTATTGGATACAGGGATGATGGGTGTTTTTCTCTCATTGGATTTCTTTCTGTTCTACATCTTCTGGGAAGTGATGCTTCTTCCTATGTATTTCCTCATCGGAATGTGGGGTGGTCCTCAGCGTGAGTATGCTGCTATTAAGTTTTTTCTATACACTCTTGCTGGATCTGTGCTGATGCTGGTGGCTATGCTGGCACTCTATTTCAGTTGCGGTCGTACATTCGATATGACGGAAATGATTGTATTGGCTCCTGAAGCTTTGAAGGGGGTTACATGGTGGGGGTTGGATGCCCTAAAAGTAATCTGGATCTTTCTCTTTATCACATTTGCTATCAAGGTGCCTATCTTTCCTTTTCATACATGGCTGCCGTTAGCTCATGTGGAAGCGCCTACTGCCGTTTCGGTAATTCTTGCCGGAGTTCTCCTGAAAATGGGAACTTATGGACTTCTTCGCATCAGTTATCCCATGTTGCCTGATGGTGCCGTCTGGTTTGCTGGAGCGCTGGCTATACTGGCTCTCATCAATATTATCTGGGGAGCTCTCTGTGCCCTTGCTCAAACAGATTTGAAAAAGCTTGTGGCTTATTCCAGTATCAATCATATGGGATATGTCCTTCTTGGAATGGCAGCCGTTGTAGCAGCGGGAGCTCAGCACGGTACTAATATGACAGCTGCTCAGGCAGGAATGAACGGTGCTGTACTTCAGATGTTCAATCACGGTACAATCACGGCTATGTTGTTTATATTAGTGGGTGTTGTCTATGATCGAGCTCACCACCGGGATATTGACGGATTTGGCGGTCTCGGTGTAAAAATGCCCATTTATTCAGGAGTTGTAGCTCTGGCATTTTTTGCTGGATTGGGACTGCCCGGTCTTTCTGGTTTTATCAGTGAAGCTATGTGTTTCATTGGAGCTTTTCCCGTGTATAAACTTATTGTCATTATAGCTACTCTCGGTATCTTGCTGAATGCCTCCTATTTTCTCTGGGCTTATCAGAGGATCTTTTTGGGAGGGTTGAATGAGAAATATGCGGATATTCCTGAGATCAACGGAAGGGAACTTTTTACACTTGTACCTCTAGCGGTGATTGTAGTTATCTTGGGTATCTATCCGACTCCTGTCCTGAATGTTATGAAGGTAACAATGAATTACATCATTGAAATTGTTCAAACAAGTTCACTGTTAGCGCTGTAATAAATACCAACGAAATACACAAAATGAGATAAAAATGGTAAAAATTATTTATGAAAAAGAAAGCTATCCGTCAGCTGACGGATTGGAGCTTGTTTTAATGTTTATAAAAAAATGGGTAATGGATTTTTAGAACCTGTTTACCCCGTGAAAGAGTAGGAACAAAAAGTGAAAAGTAGTTATATGGGAAGAGTATTTCACGGGGTGAATCAGGAGTGTTTAGAAATAGAATTTGTTTTTCAAAATATTCCATTTGAATCACAAGTTCAACTAGAATTAAAATATCGTAATCAGATTTTAAAACAAAGATATAAACCTGATTTTATTTGTTATGGTGAAATTATTGTTGAGATAAAATCAGTGTCAAAATTAGTAGATGAACATAGGTCACAAATCTTGAATTATTTGCATGCAACGGGTTATAAGCTGGGGCTGCTTGTAAATTTTGGTTCGGCACCGAAACTGGAGTACGAGAGAATTGTTTTGTAAAAGGATGCGATATAGAACCTCAATAATTATAAAGATAATTTCGTGCCTTTCGTGGGTTGTTTTTTAGGGTATTTGATTATGGATAATATTCAAAGCTTAAAACTATTCATACCAGAGTTTGTAATCCTTGCCACCATCGTGGTAGCGGTACTCTCAGATATGATTTACTCCAGAAAGAATTCCTATAGAGTTGGTTATTGGGTCTTTTATGGATTGGTTCTATCTGCTGTTACACTTTTTCTCAGCGATTCTGAAATAATCAGCACGTTATTTTTGAATACCATTGCTCTGGATCCATTTGCCAGAGTTTTCAAATTTATTTTTCTGTTCATCACTGCTATTATTATTCTCATTTCCCTGCGGTCCGGTGAACTCACCAGAGTTAGCAAAGGGGAATATTTTATACTCATTTCGGTTATGGTGCTGGGAATGTTCCTGATGGCGTCAGCCATTGATCTGATTATGATTTACCTATCCATTGAGGTAGTCAGTATTGCCTCATTTATCCTGGCGGGATATCTCAAGACTCAGGTACGATCCACAGAAGCCTCCCTGAAGTATGTCATTTATGGTGCTTTCTCTTCCGGGATTATGCTTTACGGGATGAGCCTTCTGTTTGGTCTTACGGGTACCACAAAGATTCTGGAGATGGGGGATGTCCTAATGGGTCTGAGCGGAGGAGCAAACCTGACACTGCTAATTTCTGTCATTTTCATTCTTGCGGGATTTGGGTACAAGATTGCAGCGGTACCTTTTCATTTCTGGACACCAGATGTGTATGAGGGTGCTCCCACTCCTATGACAGCTTTCTTTTCTGTGGCACCAAAAGCGGCTGGATTCGCAATGTTAATCCGGGTTTACAACTCTATTTTTAGTGTGGGTAATGCTCTGGAGACCAACGTTTGGCAGGCGATTGATGGATTGCCATGGCCGCAAATTATAGCTCTTGTAGCTGCAATTACTATGACTCTTGGGAATCTTGTGGCAATTCAACAATCCAATATCAAGCGTCTTTTGGCATACTCCAGTATTGCACACGCTGGATATATTTTAATGGGGATACCTGTCCTATCGAAACAGGGAATAGAGGCGATGGTATTTTATATCGTGGTTTATCTGTTTATGCAGTTAGGTGCTTTCTTTGTGGCTATTCTTATTTCTAACAAGTACAATACTGAAGAAATTGAGGAATACACAGGTCTTGGATATAAAACGCCGTTCCTTGGTTTGGTAATGGCTCTTTTCCTCTTTTCTTTGACTGGCATACCACCCACTGCGGGATTTATCGGAAAATTTTATCTGTTTGCTGCCCTTATAAAAGCGGGACCTTCTTTTTATTGGCTGGCTGTACTTGGTGTGGTGAACAGTGTTATTTCGTTGTACTATTACATGAGAATTTTAAGACGAATGTATTTTATGGGAAAACCTGCGAAGGAGCTCTATGTTCCATCATTCGGGACTGTTTTCATTCTTCTGGTACTTGCTATTCCCACCCTCGTTTTTGGTGTGTACTGGGCACCCATAATCAACTGGGTACACGATTCTCTTATCTTTTTTGTAGCAAATATCTGATTATTTATTACCTGAAAAACGCATCAATCCCCCAGTCGCCCCGCAGAATGCGGGGACTCCTGTGTACAGCAAGGACTCCTTTGTAGGAGCTTTTGGACAAAATTTTTTATTTTATTAAACCCTGAAGGGTAAAATCCCTTTTAGCCACAGAGTACACCCCGATACGGTCATTCTTCCCTACCTGCCCCAAAGATGTCAGGCGGGCGGGGCAGGCAGAGAGAAAAATCTTGGAAGTGAGTAGTGAATGGTGAGTGGTGAGTTTTAGCCGTCACTGATCCCGGAACGGGTCGGTGACGGTGGGTGCGAGAAAAAAATCTGGGGAACTTGCAGGCACGCTAATTGCTACCCTAACTTGTCCTGAGCGTAGTCGAAGGATACCCCCTGTACCTCTGCCTTCGCCTTTGCCTTTAAAACACTCCCTTTTGCCACAGAGTACACAGACGGAACTTAGGCTTCAGCCTTCTGGAATATTTTATAGGTGAATCGTCGTTTTACTTACTGCTCCAAAACAGCCATATCCATTACTAACTGTTGTTACCGTTTCGTGGTAAGATTGTGGTTTAATGGATATGGATGATTGCAGGTATTTAGACAGATTATTTTCATATCCATAAATCTCGATAGTAGATGGGTCTCCACTCAACTTACTCAGGTCGAATGAGATGGAGATATTTTCACTTTCATTCACAATTCTGACCTGAATCTCATCTATTTCGGAAATTAAATAAACATCATAGAGATCAATACTCGGTGAGCTGAGAATAGTCAGTAAAACGGACTGCTCTGTAATAGTCAAAGAGGATTCATCAATAGATGGGTAACTGGGGATTTTGGTGGTTGCTGTGAGTTCCGGTAAATCTGGAGAGGAAACAGTCAGAGTATATTCCACTCCTTCTACAGGGACAAAGCTGCTGTCTGTATAGATATCACCTCGAGTGCTGTCTGAAACGAACGTAAATGCAGATGTATCCTCAGCTATGATAGTAACATCTGCATTATTAACCACTGGTGAAACACCTTCTGTTATTTCTTCAATCTTGTATGCTTTTTCAACACGGATGAAGGATGAACCGGGATTGTCATCCAACCGTAAAACCCCAAGGATGTTGTGTTCTGGTTCAAATTCCGTGTGGATAATATCAACAGGCATTGGTCCAGGATCCGTAGGTAAGTCGCAGGAAACCATAATAATAAACAGGGAAATGGGAATATATTTTATTCCTTTCATTTTATCCCTCTAAAACTTGATATTGTATCCTACATTGATTGTTGGGAGATAGCTTAGACCGATCCCATAGTATCCATAATCAGGGATATAGACGTACGTATATGGATTCCTCTGTAAAAATAATAGATTCTTCACAGACATAGTAAACCAGGCATCATTGGAACCGATGTATTTTGCCAGTCGGTAGCCGAATCCACTTCGCAATTTTTTCTTCCAGCCAATCTCCCAGATGATCCGAGCAGGATATCGAACATTGTTTTTTACCGGTGTGATCTGCTCAGGGAATACACCGAATGTATTGTTAACTGGATTGTAGCTGTAATGATTGATATTTCCTGTTTCCCAGGTTCTGGGAAATCCAGATGTCAATTTGAAAGTCGTACTGCCGGTGATATCCTTTGTGATTTTATAAAGAATTAATGCTTTAAGATTATGTGTCTGGTCGCCATCATATAAAAATTCTTCACCATTCTGTATGGATGGGTAACTCCGCGTTGATTTAGATATGGAATAACTTACCCAGCCTGAAAACTGATTCCAATTCCCCTTGATTAATATTTCTGTTCCATAGGCTAAACCATAACCTTTTTCCAGTCCAGCCTTATAAGCATACACCGAACTGGAACTGGATTGATAATCAAATCTATAGAGGATTTTCAAATCTTTATAATAGCTGGATATTGAATAGTTTAAATTACCGGATAATATTCCTTCCAGACCTAAAATATAATGAACGGATGTAAGCGGTTCCCGATCCAGTAAAGGGTAGTAATAGTCCAGAAATTGACTTATTTCCACATCCTGGGTATTCATTGCTGTGATGTACTGATAATATGTTCCCCAGGCACTTTTTAAAGTGGATGAACCAAATTTTAATGCCATAGAAATTCTCGGTTCATTACGCCACCTGTTCTCGAGAGATAGTCTTGTTCGTCGGAGACCGAATTTGAAAGACAGCATTCCCACTTCAATCTTATCTTGTAAATATATTGCCTGTAGAACTGCATCTTCTTTATTAATACTGGATTGAATAGATTGATTGCCAACACTGTTTGAAAATGTATATAGATTCTGTTCAAATCCCAGTTTGATCGTCTGGTTTTGAAAGGTAAAATATGAAAGGTTACTTTTTATCGTGACATCAGAGACAGCATTTGTGACGTTAGTTTCGTAGTTAAGGATGATGTCCACGTTATTGACGGTATCCTGTGTTGTGAACCGAAAGAAGTTTTTATTTTTTACATCAAATCCGGAATAATATAAATGCCCTTCTGCTACGAGATTGGGAGATAGAATTGATCGAATGTGAATTCCGGCAGCTTGATTAGATGTGCTGGTGAGGAATCCAGTGCTATAGCTCCTGTACGCTGGATCGGAGAAATAGAGTCCAAACCGTTGGAAATCATAATCTATGTAGTCCCGAGCATAAAACGCAGAAAATCGGAGTTTTGTATTTCCTATCATAGTTTGATAAGCACAGTTGAAGTCTGTCATAACATTCGGCATACTCATAGCAATCCTGGAGATGATATCGGTCAAAGTGCGTCCAGAAATCATAGCCGTACCATTTCCAATTGCTGGGAATTCGACCGCTCCCTGAATTCCCGAAGTGGATGGTCTAAACTCACCTTTGATTTCGTCCTTATGACCTTCCCGACTGGTGATATACAGGATGGATGAGTTACGTCCACCAAATTCAGCATCGAATCCGCCTACAAGCATTTCAATATTTTTAATGGCATAAGGATTGAAAATGGCTTCCATGCTCCACATATGCTGAGGATTGTAGATAGTCATGCCGTCAAGTTGTACGAGGTTTTCCCCGGGATCACTTCCCCGTACATAATACAGCGGTGAAATTGGATCAGAAATAGTTACGCTTGGTGAATACTGAACCAGTTTGAAGACATCCTTTCCCATTTGCGGAACCTCCCGCAGCACCGCTGGATCTACTTCAAAACTCGCAATGTCCATATCTTTTTTTATCAGATTACCGCGATTGGCAGTAACAGTTACTGCTTTCCCTTCTAATGCAGCGGGTTTGAGAGGAATCGTGTGTAAAAACAAGTTTTTAGTGTACACTTGGACATTGATGGTTTTATCAGCATAGGCGATGTGAGAAATTTTAATTGTATAACTACCTTGAGGAATACTGTGAATGACAAAAAAACCGTTCATATCTGTTGATGTACCCAGGTGGGTTTCTTCTACGATTATGTTTACTCCGATAATGGTTTCGCCTGACTTTTCATCAGCAACATAACCAGACAGATTGGCTCCAAATGATGTGGAGATAAGAATTAGTAATATCAATCCTGTCATGATATTTTTCATGGCAGAACTATTCCGAAGGTAAATAATAAACCAGTCTCAAAATATGGGATAACTTCCGGAAGGAGATTGATATTTTGATGAATCCCAATACCAGCAAACAACCCTTTGAGGTAACTTGGGCGATATTCAATACTTCCTGTTAGTCCAAAATTAACCATAAAGATATTCCACCAGTCCAGATAATCGAATTTTGCTGTATTAAAGCTGTTAAAACCTACTCTGCCAGTGACATTCATACGGGTCAGCCATTTTGAGTTTAGCCGAAAATACCACTGCTGATCTTTTCCACCTATAGCGATAGATTCGTGCAGGGATGATTTTCGATAATAGATGCCTGGAGCATTACGACTGTATTTCTTCATTTGATCTGTTGGAAAATCTAAGGACAGTCGTTCATCGAGAATAAATCCATCGGGCAGATAGATAACATCAATCCAGGATAGTAATTGGTGACGATAGGTGAAGGGCGAAATTGTGGGATTTGGTTCGATAGATGTTAGAGCAGATTTTTGTGTTTTCATCCATTCGAATAAAATGTTACCAATCAATTCTTCTGTTTTTTCCTTCCTGGTCTTTTTTACTCTAAATTCCCATTGCCAGTCTTTTATTGTTTGTCCATCTCTATCTATTAGTTTGGTATAGCCATTCAATTTTGGACCTTTCACAAAAAGAGGATTGGTATCGTCGGAATAAGACAGATTCTCGATAATAAGTTTAGTGTCAGCTTCAGGCAGAGCTTCTTTAAGATACCCATATACAATATCTGCAAGAGGTTGTTTTAATATGTAATAGTGATCAATTGGGACGAACATCCATTTTTTATCTTGTAAAATGCAGATGAGATTTTCTGGAGTTCCCCGTTTGTCATCAATGCTTATTGAGGATGATGGGGTAAGAAGTGAATCACCAGGAATGGTGATGATTGAAGTATCAGCCATAAAACTGCCAAGTGACATGGTCTTTGCCACTGTGATTGAAAAGATCAGGAAGAAAGTAGAAATTAATCGCTTCACGTTGTAGACCAGCAAATAGTGATTATTTTATTCGCTGGAGCAGATAAAGGGGGATTAATCTTATTAGAT
>CAZVFT010000013.1:0-34654 GCA_964626495.1 uncultured bacterium | reverse complement strand
ATAATATCAAGCCGTTATCTATTGCTTTTATCGTTTTTCAGCAGACCCTAATTAGTGTTTGTCTATAAAGTCACGAGTCTTTGTTTCAATAGCCCAGCCCTTCCCGCCTACGTCCCTACGGCGGACAGGCAGGGCTGGGATTTGAATGTGCCAAAATTCCAGCAGGGCATTCATGCCCTTATCATTTGGAATATTAAGCGTTTACAACGCCGTTCAGTCGGTAGCCAGACAGGGAACGGCGTCAGATCGTTTGTAGTATCTTTAACCCCGCCATGAATGACGGGGCTATGGAGAAAGAAAGCACTACATTATAGGCAGTCTCTAATTACCAGCTACCCCCAGTGAAATATCCGCCAGCTGGCGGATTTCACGGGGCAGGCACTCACAAGTTGAGCGAAGCGAAATCCCGCACCACTGGTCGGGGCTACCAACCACTTACCGACTTTCTATTAATTAAACCTGACTCCTTCTTGAATCTCAATTTTAACAGTTCTAAATTCAGTTTGGAAAATAGATGAGAAGAATTCTTAAACCTCCAACTGGAACAACACTTCACTGTAAAGGGTGGCAGCAGGAAGCCGCCTACCGGATGATACAGCATAATGTTAGCATTGATGTAGCGGAAAAACCGGAAGAGTTGATCGTATATGGCGGTTATGGAAAAGCGGCGCGGAACTGGAAATGTTTTGATGCAATTCTTGAGAGTCTGAAAAACTTGGAAAGCGATGAAACTCTACTGGTTCAATCCGGGAAACCTGTTGGTATTTTCAATACTCATCCTCATTCTCCTCGGGTTTTCATCGCCAATTCCAATCTGGTTCCTCAATGGGCAACATGGGAGCATTTCCGGGAGCTTGATCGGTTGGGCTTGATGATGTACGGTCAGATGACAGCGGGGAGCTGGATTTACATAGGAACGCAGGGAATACTTCAGGGAACGTATGAAACTATCGCCGAAGCAGCGAATCAAAACTTTAACAGCGATCTGCAGGGACGATTGATTCTCACAGCGGGACTCGGAGGTATGGGGGGCGCTCAACCATTAGCTGGAACTATGAATGAAGCGGTCATTATTATCGTGGAAGTTGATAGAGAAAGAATCCAGCGGCGACTCGAGACCAACTATCTCGATGTGATGGTGGAATCACTGAATGAAGCATTGACTCTTGCCCGTGACGCTCAGATAAAAAAGAAATCTCTTTCTATTGGACTACTTGGTAATGCTGCTGATATTTTCACGGAATTCGTGAAACGGGGAATTGTCCCCGATCTTGTCACCGACCAGACATCCGCCCATGACGAATTGAATGGCTATGTGCCCCATGGGATTCCTTACGAGGAAGCGCTGTCTCTGAGAAAATCCAATCCTGAGAAGTATATTGATATGGCTTTTAAATCTATGGCGGTTCATTGTAAGGCGATGTTGAATCTTCACAAAATGGGTTCAGTTGTATTTGATTATGGTAACAATCTGCGAGGGCAGGCGAAGAAAGCGGGAGTGGAAAATGCTTTTGATTATCCCGGATTCGTTCCGGCTTATATTCGGCCGCTTTTTTGCGATGGTAAAGGTCCATTCCGCTGGGTTGCTCTCTCTGGTAATCCAGATGATATTTATAAAACCGATGAAAAAGTTTTGGAAATGTTTCCTGAAGATAAAGCTCTCTGCCGGTGGATCGAACTGGCGCAGGAAAAAGTTAGGTTTCAAGGGCTGCCATCTCGAATCTGCTGGCTGGGATACGGCGATCGAGCAAAATTTGGGTTGGCTATAAATGAATTAATTGCGACGGGTGAAATTTCCGCTCCTATTGTTATTGGACGTGATCACCTTGACACCGGGTCTGTGGCATCTCCCTATCGCGAAACGGAGAGTATGAAAGATGGAAGTGATGCCGTTGCAGATTGGCCACTGTTGAATGCTCTTCTCAATACCACCAGCGGTGCCAGCTGGGTCTCTATTCATCAAGGTGGCGGTGTGGGTATGGGTCTCGCCATCCATGCGGGACAGGTTATTGTTGCCGATGGAACTGAAGAAATGGCTATCAGACTTGAGAGGGTGCTCAGTAACGATCCGGGAATCGGGATTGCTCGGCATGCTGATGCGGGATATGAACGAGCCATCAAGAATGCAAAGAAATGGGGCATCCGTATCCCCATGGTGGAATAAATTAGATATCTAACCTAACCTGATTAATTCATCAGCTTTTATGTAGTAACCTAATGATTGTCGAAAAATGAAAAGATCTTTCAACAAAACAACCCGAACTATTCATTCACTTAGCTGATGAAGAAATCAGGTTGTATCGAAATGAAAAACAATTTGTTATGGGTGTAATACGTTTTGTGGGAAGCAACGCTTATGAATAATTCGGGCTAATTAATTCATCGGCCACAGATTTACGCGGATAAACACAGATATATTTAAAGCTTATCTTATGTTCGACATAAATGGCAGTTCTCTGGAAGATAATAGGGCTGTAAGACCTCCCCTTTCCGTCGAGAGCCGGACAGGGCTGTTTCCCCTCCTTACTAAGGAGGGGTTCAGGGGTGGTCTGAACTTTCCAAGCCTGCAAGGCACCAAGAGGACAGGGATGGAACCTGTCAAGCCCCCGAATTAGGGGTAGTCTCGTGGTAATTGGTTTACCTTAGGTTAGCATAAATGGGCAGAGTTTTCAACATAAAGAACTTCACAAAGCGCAGGCAGGCATTAAGGAGACAGATGCCTGATGCGGAGTTAATGTTATGGTCAAGACTAAAGGGTCGTCAGCTTTATGGGTGCAAATTCAGACGGCAATATGGTGTTGGACGTTATTCTATTGATTTCTATTGTCCAAGGCTAAAACTTGGAATAGAGATTGACGGAATGGGTCATATGTCAAAACGTTCTAAATCTAAAGATAAGGAAAGGCAAAGATTTATCGAATCCTATAAAATTCGAATACTTCGTTATATGAGTGCTGATGTTTATGATGATATCGATTCTGTTATTGAACAGATTGCATCTGAGATTAAGAAAATGGAGGAAACTAATTGTGATTCTTAATGTCAATCAAAACTTTTTATTGGGGAACATTTTAGTTGGAAAACCTCCCCTTTCCGTCGAGAGCCTGACATATTCCATCAGAGGCTGGATAGGGCTGTTTCCCCTCCTTGGCAAGCCTGCCCGCCCACTGGCTGGGAGGGGTGCAACCTGTCAGGCTCCCGACTGAGAGGTGGTCTGTACTTGCTAACTCTGCCTGCCCACTGGGTGCAAGAAGGGAGGGGACGTTTTCGGAGTCCACTTAATAATGAAAATTAAACTCATCAATATTGGTCAATTAGCCACCTACAATTCACTCTCGAGATCTGTTGAAAAAACCCCCGATGTAGAAATTATCATTGAAGATGGTAAAATCATTGATATGGGAATCTCTCTGCCTGCTGGAGATGAGCAAATTGATGCACAGGGTAAGCTGGTTACTCCTGGCTTCGTGGATCCTCATACCCATCCTTTGTTTGCACATACTCGGGAAAAGGAATTTGAAATGCGAGCAGCAGGAAAAACGTATCGGGAAATCGCTGAAGAGGGGGGTGGAATTAAAGCCAGCGTAAAAGCGCTGCGGGAAATGGATGAAAATGAGCTTGAGAAGAGAGTCACTCATCGCTTGGGAAAATTTTTACGATTAGGGACTACAACCATTGAAGCTAAAAGTGGTTATGGATTAACCGTAGAATCTGAACTAAAATCGTTGCGTGCACTCAAGAAATCAGCAGAATTAGTTCCTCTGGATGTTGTCCCAACGTTTCTTGGCGCTCACGATTTTCCTGAAGAGTACACTGGTCGCTCCGATGAATATGTAGACCTGATTTGTGAAAAGATGATTCCGGCTGTAGCAAAGCAGGGAATAGCAAAATTTTGTGATGTTTTCTGCGAGAAGGGTTGGTACAGTGTCAAACAGTCGCGAAAGATACTTAAAACAGCAAAGTTGTTGGGTTTGGACATTCGCCTTCATGCTGATGAATTTGAGGATTCTGGTGCAGCAAGTTTAGCTGCTGAATTGAATGCGGTCTCAGCGGATCATCTGATGGCAGTTTGTGACGAGGGAATCAAATCCCTGGCAGAAGCAGGTGTTATTGCCACTCTACTTCCCGGGACAACATTTTTTCTTGGACAAACCACTTATGCTCCAGCAAGACGAATGGTGGATAAAGGTGTTGAAGTAGCTCTGGCTACCGATTTTAATCCCGGAAGCTCTATGACTCAATCTATGCCTCTGATGATGACTCTGGCTTGCTTGTACCTTTGTATGACTGTCGAAGAAGCATTTTCAGCTGCCACCTATTTTGCGGCGAAATCACTACGACTTGAAGATAAAATCGGATCAATAGAGATTGGGAAGCAGGCTGATATTGTGATATGGGATCTAACGGATTTATCTCAAATCCCATACTGGTATGGGGGGAATAACGTAATGAATGTCATTAAAAATGGTAATTTAATTGCATTTAATTAACTACGTAACTTCACAACATATTGCTCGCTATGTCTGCTTTTTTATATTAGTTAATCCAGATGGGATTTGTATAACAGAAATGAAATTCCCCATCATCACATTGTGACCTCAGGATTCCCCGGATATATCCTTTTGCTGAGCCAGCATTGAAATCAAATTTAACTGTCTTTTCGAAGGTTCGATTATCAAATCGGAAAGATTTTAATTCTAACTCTTCACCGTTCTGAATATCCCCCAAGAACAGAACCAATTCTATTAATTGACCAAATTCAGCGCTTGAAAAAGAACTTGCTTTAATACCAATAATATCTCCATTAATAGACTCACCAAAAGAACAGCTTGACATATCTGTTGATGCTTCAATCGTTAGAAGAGGACCGTCTGAAATAACACATTTTCCTTGCTTCAGGGAACTGATAATAGATTCAACCGTTGGAGGAGATTCCAATAGAACACCCGTTCGGCATTTCCCAAAAATTTGATCTTTGTTTTCCCACAGGCTCACGGTAGGAAGTTTGATTTGACGATATACATTAAAATTGCCGTGAGCATCATTTCCAGCGTAGATGAAAGCTTTTTCCCCTTTTAAAAGCAATTTTTTCCAGTAATGAATTCCTTCATCAAACTCCTTCCATCCAAAAAAGCCATTGAGAATTTGAAATCTTGACAGTCCGGGCACATTAAAGTCTTCTTCTTTCCATTGCCCCCGATTGAGGAATAATCTACCAAGAAATGTAAATGTTGCTCTTGGGTGTGCAGCAATAACCAGTCCATTATTACCCACATTATGAACAACCTGTCTAATGGTCATTTCTGTCTGTGTGTTAAACCAAACTTCAGCTCCGTCACCAGATCCGGGGATAAAATCCGGATGATTCAACACCAATATATGGACATTTTTCTTGGTAGAATTTTTGCAGGTAACTTCTTCTGATGGAATTAGTAAAGGGGAATTATCTCGATTTAATCTTTCAATTGTCCGACGGGAATCATACCACTTTTTAAGATCTGGATCGTTCTTATTCCAGAATCCCTGAAGATCATCAAGGTCGTAGGAGTGATCGGTGATGCAGACGAATGATAATCCCAGTACATTAGCAATTTCCTGAGTTGCTTCGAGAGGAGCGCCGAATTCAGCAAAGTCCTCTGTCAGGCTGGAATGATAATGAAGGTCACCCCAGTGCCATCCAAACTTTTTGCCGGGGAGTGGATCCTGTGAAATGTATGTTTCCAGGGGACGTTTCTTAAGACCTTTGAAATTATGAATATAACATTGCTTTATCTTTCCCTTGATTTCATAGACGATTGTGGTGTGAATCGTACAGTGACCTGAAAATTGTTCGATATCCACAGGGATAATTTCATACCACCACCGGGTATCAATATTTATATTTTTTGTGAGCACAAGTTCTTGAGAAAGTTCATTTGATGATCCAATTTGAATTTTTATCGAGTGAAGTCGGATGGGAAATCGGTAGGCATCTTTTATGAGGATGAGAATGGAGAGGGAGTTTCCAGATTCCATACGGTATGGAGCGTCTGATATGATCTCTGGTTCTCGAATATAATATCGACTGAAAGGGAAAAAGGGAAATCGATAATGAATCTCGGCATAGAGAATGATACCGATGAAGAGAGACATAAACTCAATGTTTTCACCGCCCAGCATTGTTATGAAAATTGCAATCAATATAGTAATTACTCAAGAAAAAGAAAAACTGGTGATTGTTGGAACGAAGTGGAAACCCCGATAGCGTAACGAAGTGTAGCTTATTGGGGGTAACTGCCTGCCCGCCGAAGACTCGGCGCAGGAGAAGGCGTAGGCAGGGTGGAGTGGTGAGTTCCTGTCCCGATTTTTGGAGAAACATATTGGGGTAATTAACAGGTTCTGGAGTAAACTCAATCATATTTCTTTTTATGTGTTTAGAAACCTCGTATATTTACGGGGCGTAAAAATACGAGGAGCGATATGTTAAATCCATTTAAATACGGAAAAGTAGTTGACAAAGAAGATTTTTGTAACCGTGAAAGAGAATTACAAAATCTTAAAAATAGCATAAGAAATGATCAATCAGTTTGGCTTTATTCTCCAAGAAGATATGGCAAAACATCTTTATTGTTAAAAGCTTTTGATGAGATAGATTCTGTTAAGGTTGTTTATTTTGATTTATATAACATCTTTGATATTACAGATTTTGCTCACCAGTTTTCAAAAACAATATCAAGAGAATTGTTTGACTGGAAAGATGATATTCGCAATCTTGCCAAGAAAATCGGGCGATATTTCTCAGGGTTTTCACCGGTTGTAAGTTTTGATGAAAATGGTAATCCGTCATTTTCTTTAGGGAAACAGAGTATTGAGCCAAAAATTGATATTGAAAAAATATTATCAATCCCAGAGAAAGTTGGGCAGCGGAACAATATCAAGATATGCATCGCTTTTGATGAATTTCAAGAATATAAGCGAATTGATCCGTTTTTAGTGAATCAGATGCGTTCAATATTTCAAACTCAAAAAATGGTTTCTTACATATTTTTGGGTAGTAAGCAAAGTCTGATGAATTCACTTTTCGGCGATACGAAATCACCTTTTTATGAATTTGGTGAAAAAATGATTATTGAACCTATTAATGATACCGATTGGTTTGAATTTATTTCTAATAAATTTTCTCAAACAGGAATGAACATAACACGAAAAACGATTCAAGACATATTGAATATTTCAAAGGGACATCCTCATTTTACACAATATTTTTCTTCGGTAGTTTGGAATTTAATTAGCGAGGGTGTAAATCAAGAAAGACCGGAATTTTTAGAACAGTGGTTGGGTAGAATTATCAATGGTCAATCGGATGTTTTTCAAAACATTATGGAACAGCTAACGAACAATCAGAGAAAAGTGCTAATAGCATTAGCAGAAAACGATACGCTTCAACTATACGCAAAAAAAACAGAAGAAAAATACAAGTTTCCTTCAGATTCTTCTCTCAATGAAGCAGTAAAAGGACTTGTTAAAAAAGATATTATTGAAAAACATAATGGGTTCTACCATATTATCAATCCAATAATGAGAGAATGGCTGAAAACAATAAGATAATAGTGAATATTCGTCATCTATGTTCAACAAATAATATTAGGAGGATGTTATGAATTACCAACCATTGAAACTAAAAAGAAGCGGTGATTTTGTATGTTTTACTCGTGTCCCTACTAAAAACTCAATCTACACTTCATAGATAACTATTTTGTTTAGAAATTGAGATCCCATTTCTGTTTCAATTTGAATACGAGACGGAGCCGGTGAATTGTCTGCTACTGTTTTTCTTGAACTTAATTCAGTTAATCTTATTGACTTTTTCAATAAGATAACTTAACATCACTTCGGGTGTTTTTGATTGTGTATAAAACACCAAAATGCTAGATAACAATAAATAATAGAGTGCTATTAGGTATAAATGCCAGATAGTAAGTAGTTAACCACAGGAGAACTCTTTATGAACTCTATTGATTTTGCCAACGCGTTCTATATTAAACTTGGTCGTAAAGGCATCTGGGAAGCCGACTCGATCGATACAGGGAAACTACGCTTTGGATGGCGCGAACAGTCAATCACGGAAATCAATGAAGGCCGGTGGGAATTCATCGAGGGTCAGATCAGAATGGAGCACAAGGACAAACCGCGAAGTGTTGCGACAACTGATTTTAATGGGCTCAAAATGATCGCCACATCCGTGGTTGAAGACGTGTGGGTGACGTTCTATCAATCCAAGTTGTGGTGGGCACGACTCACTGGGCCTGTCGAACAGGATGAAGTCTCCAAGTTTCGGCGCACCATCAATTCGTGGAACGATCATGCGGTTAATAGAAGACTACTCGTTATCAATGACCTACCAGGTAAGATCTCCCAACTTCAGGGCTTTCGCGGAACGGTTTGTCGCGTTCGGTACCCATATTTACTTCGGCGAGTACTCAACGGCACACGAAGCAAGCTAGCAATAACAATCAGTGATCAACGTGCCCGCCTAACCGATCATCTCAGTAAGGCGATAAAAGAACTGCATTGGAAAGACTTCGAGATCTTAGTTGATCTCGTATTTCGTGCGACTGGCTGGGCACGGATCAGCGTTCTCGGTCAGCATGCAAAGGCCTATGACCTTGAGTTACGCGAAACCATAACAGGTGATCGCTACATTGTTCAGGTGAAATCTCGAGCAGGTGTTTCGGATCTCAAATCCACCATTTCCAGCTTTTCGGCTGATGATTATCGGCGTGTATTCTTCGTTGTGCATTCACCTTTTAAAGACCTCGCGGACTACACAGACATTCCTCCACATGTTGACATTGTGTCGCCTAATCTCCTCGCAGAACTGGCGATGGATGCCGGTCTTGTTGGGTGGATTGAAGAAAAGGTCGTTTGAAAGCATTCCGTCTAACAACTTGTTGAAGCTGACCCCGTATCTGCGGGGCAGGTTATTTCATTCTACTTGAAGGAAGTTGTTGATGCTTCCTCGATACATAAAATAGCAGGCGATTGTCTGCTCCTGTTTTTAATTAGTTTAATTCGGGGTACCATTCACAAGGACTCACCGCTCCATCACTCCACCACTCCCCACTCCACCAGTTACCCCCGGTGAAATATCCGCCAGCTGGCGGATTTCACGAGGCAGGCACTAACTAGTCACCAGTAACCAATAACGAATTACCTACAGGAGTTATGTCAACAAAGCTTTGTATAAACATTCTCTAAATTGTAAATTCGCCTCAGAAAATTTGGAAGTGATAAAATGGCTACAACAGCAGATATTCGAAATGGAATGGTCTTTGAATATAAAGGTCAGCGGATGAAAGTCATCCAGTTCCTTCACGTGAAACCGGGGAAGGGCGGCGCTTTTGTCAGGACAAAGTTGAAAAATATCATTACAGGTCAGGTGGTTGACGTAACATTCCGCTCAGGGGAGAAGATTAAACCCATTTACGTAGAATCGAAAGAAATGCAGTATCTCTACGGTGATGACGTTTCCTATGTATTTATGGATATGAAGACCTACAACCAGATCAATGTGCCATTGAAAGTCATTGAGGAGGAAAGGAAGTTTTTAAAGGAAGGGGAAATGGTGGAATTGACTCTGGTTGACGAAGATGTGATAGGAATCAAATTACCCGTATTTGTCGAATTGGAAGTTACCGAGACGGATCCCGGTATGAGAGGTGATACCGCTACTGGAGGAACAAAACCTGCGACGCTTGAAACTGGATTTACCGTGACTGTTCCTCTGTTTATAAACGTAGGTGATATGATCAAAGTAGATACCCGTACGGGTGAATACGTAGAACGGAGAAAATAATATGTGGCAAGAACGTTTAAAGAAGATCATTAAAATTCTTGAAGAGAGCAACGTAAATGAGATTGAGGTTTCGTTTTTTGGCAAAAGATACCGGGTAGCGAAGGGCGGAAATGTATCTTCACACGGGAATCGTGATTTAACAACCCAGACTGTTGAATCGATCACACCCCCTTCTCTGGAAGAAAGTCTGCTTGGTGAGGATGAGATCGAGGAGGATATTTCATCAGACAATGTGGTGACATCTCCTATCGTTGGAACGTTTTACCGAGCACCTGCTCCTGATTCGCCTCCGTTTGCAAATGTGGGTGACGACGTCTCAGTCGGACAAACACTCTGTATCATTGAAGCGATGAAAATTATGAACGAAATTGAATCGGAGATAAGCGGTCGGATAGCAAAAATTTTTGTTGAAAATGAAGAACCGGTGGAGTATGGACAAAATCTATTTATGATTGAACCGAGTTAATTGATTCTATAGAATTTGAGATTTATCACCTATTTCCGTTCGTCTCAATGTATCGTTTTTATCGTCAAATTATGGAAATAAAGAAGATATTAATTGCCAATAGAGGGGAAATTGCTCTTCGTATTATTCGAGCATGTCACGAACTGGGGATTAAAACAGTAGCTGTCTATTCCACTGTTGACGAACTTTCTCTTCACGTTCGATTTGCCGATGAAGCGGTTTGTATCGGACCTCCATCCAGCCGGAATAGTTACCTGAATATTCCCAGGATTATTAGTGCTGCGGAAATCACCAATAGCGATGCTGTCCACCCCGGTTATGGTTTTCTTGCCGAAAATGCTGCATTCGCTCAAGTATGTACCGATAATGAGTTTTTATTTATTGGTCCAACAGCAGAAATCATTGAGGCAATGGGAAACAAAGCGTCAGCAAGAGAAACGATGAAAAAAGCTGATGTTCAGGTCATTCCCGGGAGTGATGGAATCGTGGAAACAGTTGAAAAGGCAAAAATAATAGCAGATGAGATAGGCTACCCGGTCATTCTAAAGGCTTCTTCTGGTGGTGGCGGAAAAGGTATGAGAATTGTCCGAGAGGAGAGTAGTCTGGAAAAAGCATATATCACAGCGAAAAATGAGGCGGAAAAAGCTTTTGATAATGGAGATCTCTATCTCGAAAAATTTGTTGAGAATCCGAGACACATCGAAATCCAGGTGGCAGCAGATCAATTTGGGAATGTTATTCACCTGGGAGAGAGGGAATGTTCCATTCAAAGGCGACACCAAAAATTGATTGAAGAATCTCCTTCTCCGATAGTGGATGATAAGCTCCGTAATGAGATGGGTGAAATGGCTATTCGCGGAGCTAAAGCTATTAACTATGAGGGGCTGGGGACTGTTGAATTTTTATATGGAAATAATGGTGAGTTCTATTTTATGGAGATGAACACCCGGATTCAGGTAGAGCATCCAGTCACGGAAATGGTTGTTGGAAAAGATCTGGTGAAAATGCAGATCAAACTTCATACAGGGGAAACTTTTCCAGATTACTTTTATCGTATGAAGTTAAGAGGGCATTCCATAGAATGTCGTATAAATGCAGAAGATCCTGAGAAAAAATTTATTCCATCTCCGGGTTTGATCAAAAGTTTTCATGTCCCGGGAGGAACAGGTGTTCGGGTGGATACCCACGTTTATGCTGGATATTACATTCCGTCACATTATGATTCTCTTATCGCAAAGCTTATTGTTCACGCTGATGATCGGTTAACAGCCATCAACCGAATGCAGCGGGCTCTTGAGGAAACTATCATTGAGGGACCAAAAACCACAATACCCTTCCACCAGGCAATTGTGAGGGATAAGAAATTCAGGGAAGGGGAATTCAGTACTAATTTTATTGAGACATTTAACTTTTCACCCAATACGAAATAACATAGGAGACCATAGAAAATGCTAATTCCTGATAGTCTAATTTATTCAGACACTCATGAATGGATATCCATTGACGACAACGTAGCTACCATTGGAATCACCGACTTTGCTCAAGGCGAACTTGGGGATGTAATTTTTCTTGAGTTCCCGGAAATCGGGCAGAAAGTTTTTCGGGATGATCCTTTTGGGACGATTGAAGCTGTCAAGACTGTGACAGATTTAATTTCACCTGTCACGGGAAAGGTTGTGGCAGTGAATGAATCCTTGAACGATGCTCCTGAACTGGTGAATAACAATGTTTATAATGAAGGGTGGATTATCAAGATTGAGCTTAGCAACCCTTCTGAAATTGACGATTTATTAAGTGCCGATGACTACAAAAAAATCATCCAGTAAATCTATTCATTACGTTCCTCACACACCTAAAATTGAGCAGGAAATGCTCAAAGTGATGGGAGTTTCTTCCTTTGAAGACCTTCTTGCCGCCATACCGGAAGAGATTCGATTAAAGACAGATCTGCCCCTTCCGGAAGCTAAATCCGAGATGGAGGTTATCCGTGAAATGGAATCTCTGTCAGGGCAGAATTTGTCAGGAACTGAGGTTCTCTCATTTCTCGGTGGAGGTGCTTATGACCATTTTATTCCTTCTGCTGTTCCGTTTTTAGCTTCCCGATCGGAATTTGTCACAGCTTATACGCCATATCAGGCGGAAGTGAGTCAGGGGACACTTCAAACTATTTATGAATATCAATCTATGATTTGCGAAATTACCGAAATGGAAGTAGCAAACGCTTCTCTGTACGATGGAGCATCGGCAGTGGCGGAGGCGTGTTTGATGGCAGGCAGAATAAATCGGAAGACTGAGGTTTGGGTGTCCGATGGACTGTATAAAAACTATTTCGATGTAATTCAAACCTATCTGAAAAACTCACCTCTTGAACTCAAACGTATTCCATCAATATCAGGAGTGGTGGATATCAACTGGCTTAAAGATAATATTTCTCAGGATGTTTCTGCTGTTGTTGTTCAATCACCAAACCGGTTTGGACTTATGGAGAAATGGAAAGAGGCAGGAAAGATATGCAGCGACCATTCAACTCTGTTTGTGGCAGTTGGTGACCCAATTTCATTTGGAATGTTTGCTCCACCAGGCGAGTGTGGAGCGGATGTTTATGCCGGTGAGGGGCAGGGATTGGGGACACCGTTGTCCATGGGCGGTCCTTATTTGGGTATTTTTGCTACGAAAATGGAATACGTAAGAAAGGTACCCGGACGTCTAACGGCGGCTGCCGTTGATGTAGACGGCAAACCAGGATTTGTTCTGGCACTTCAAACAAGGGAACAGCATATTCGAAGGGAACGTGCCACATCAAATATCTGCACGAATCAGGGATTAGTAGCATTAATGGCAGCTATCTATCTGGCACTTCTTGGGAAGGAAGGATTTAAAGAGGTTGCCAATCTCTGCTTTCAGAAAAGTCATTATCTGGCTAATGAGATTGAAAAAATCTCCGGTTTTTCACTTCCCTTCGGAAAGCGATTTTTCAAGGAATTTGTTGTAAAATGTCCTGTAGCTTCGCAAACTATCCTCCAAGATGGGTTTGAATTGGATATTTTAGCTGGTACTACTGTCAGAGATGATCCTCATTATCTTCGAATAGCGGTAACTGAAAAGCGAACCAGGAAAGAAATAGACACATTTATCAAATTTTTAAAGGGATATACAAAATGAAATCTGTCTATCAATATTTAATGGATGTAAAAACCGAGAAGGGAGCGGGATATTTCCTTCTCATTGATCCGGATCGAAAGAATCACGGTATTCTTGAAGATCTCGTAACAGCCGCCAATGAAGGGGATGTGGATGTCATATTGGTTGGTGGAAGTCTTTTTATGGACAGCAAATTTCACGAACGGGCTGCTCACATTAAGAAAATGGCTTCCATTCCTGTAATTCTTTTTCCTGGAGGCGTTTACCAACTGGGGCCCCATTATGATGCCGTTTTATTTATGTCAGTCATCAGTGGTCGAAATGCCAACAACCTCATAGGTGAACAGGTAATTTCTGCCCCGCTTGTGAAGGATTTAGGGTTGGAGCCCATCCCTACAGGATATATGCTCTTTGATGGCGGAGGAAATACCACCGTGGAAATCATCAGTAATACCCGCCCCCTTCCTATGAATCGAGTCAATATGATTGTAGCCCACGGATTAGCCGCACAATATCTGGGAATGAAAATGCTCTATCTCGAGGCGGGGAGTGGGGCTGAGCGGAGTGTACGTGAAGAGATACTTCAAGAGATGGTGAAAAAAGTTGATCTGCCCTTGATTGTTGGCGGCGGCATTCGGACACCTGAGGATGCTCGAAAAAAGGTGGAATCGGGTGCCAGTTTTATTGTCACAGGATCCGTTGCTGAAGAGACGGGTCAAAAATCCATTATTAAAGAATTCGCAGATGCCATTCACGGAGGATAAAATGAGGGGGAGACAACAACTGGTAAAGGAACAACTTGCTGAAAGTGCTCAGGTGAAAAAGGATATGATTAACAGTTGCAGTGATGAGATATTGAAAGCTGCGGAAATATTTATAAGTGCCCTGAAAAATGGGAAAAAGATTATGTGGTGTGGAAATGGAGGTAGCGCTGCAGACTGTCAGCACCTTTCTACCGAAATGCTGGCAAGACTTCGTAAAGAGCGCAGACCCCTTGCCTCCATTGCTCTCACAACAGACACATCCTTACTCACAGCCTGGAGCAATGACTATTCCTTCGATTCGGTATTTGTCCGACAGGTTGAAGGTCTTGGGCGGAAGGGGGATGTGTTGGTGGCTATTTCCACCAGTGGAAATTCCAGGAATGTGATAGAAGCTGTTAATTTCAGTGAAACTCGTGATATCAAGGTTGTGATATTAACGGGAAAAGATGGGGGGAAATTAAAAGAATACAGTGATGTTGTGATTAATATTCCTTCTCACGATACCCAGCACATACAGGAGGGGCACATCACTGCTGGACATATCATTTGCGATCTTGTAGAACAGGCATTTCTTTGATTAATGTTTTCCTATTTTTTGTCCTGGTAATTCATCAGGGTTCGCCGTGGGAACTCTCCCTCTAGGCATAACGCCCAAAGGGCTGAGCCGTTGCCCGAACTGCTTGGACTACCCCGAGGCCCTTTGTGGTGAATTATCCGAATTAGTAAAGCTAAATGGGGGAAACAAATTGTGATTCTTAATGTCAGTCAAAACTTTTTATGGTGGAACTTTTTAGTTGGAAAACCTCCCCTATTTCCCCTCCTTGGCAAGGAGGGGTGAAGGGGTGGTCTGGACTCTTACGAATGAATGATTTTTTTTATCATAATATCGTATTTAACAACAACGATAAGTGCATTATTATCAATACCTATTAGTGCCTTGGTGTCTTAGTGGCGAATTATACAAATTAGTTAAGACTTGATTATAGATGATTGTCGTGGAAAAATTGAAAATCAAAACCTATTTGGAAGAATTTTTAGTATATCTCAGGGTGGAACGAAATTTATCTCCCAATACAGTTGATGCTTATCATCATGATATTCTTCGATATCTCACATTTATTGAAGAGATCAATGTTATCAACCTCAATGATATTAATCCTGCTCAAATCGGTCGCTATATCGGTACGCTAACAGATTTAGGACTTTCTCCAGCCAGCATTAGGAGAAACTTTTCTGCAATTCGTTCTTATCACACATTTTTGGGTGATGAAAAATATACATCTGTGAATCCTACCAGTCTCCTGGAAGCACCAAAACTTCCTCAAAAACTCCCCACCGTTCTCACTATTTCTGAGGTTGAAAAGTTGATGGAAGTGATTGATGTCTCCAAACCTTTGGGGCTTCGGGATATAGCTATGATTGAGTTAATGTATTCGGCGGGTTTGCGGGTATCTGAGGTGATCGAATTGAAATTGATTCATCTTTTAATGAACCAGGGCTTGATACGAGTCATAGGGAAAGGAAGCAAAGAGAGAATCGTTCCCCTTGGTCAGAAAGCAGCCGATTGGGTGGAAAAGTATGTGAATAATATCCGTCCAACTCTCGTTAAAAAGTCCGGGAGTGACGATGCGCTTTTTCTCAATAACCGAGGTGGGAAGTTATCGAGAATGGGAATTTGGAAGATTATCACGAATTATGCCAGGATGGCGGGGATAAGGAAAAAGGTGAGTCCTCACACATTGCGTCATTCCTTTGCGACGCACCTTCTGGAAGGAGGAGCAGACCTCCGGGCTGTTCAGGAAATGCTGGGACATGCCGATATCAGTACGACTCAGATTTATACACATTTGGACAAACACTATTTAAAAGAAGTACATAGGACATTTCATCCAAGATGGTAGAACAGATCATTCTATTAGTTCCGGCAATTTTGATTGCCCTTACCTTTCACGAATGCGCTCACGGATATGTGGCATATCGGTTGGGAGATCCTACGGCAAAAATGGCCGGTCGTTTGACCTTAAATCCCATCCCTCATCTTGATCCTATCGGAACACTAATGCTGTTCATAGTTCATTTTGGATGGGCAAAACCCGTACCCGTTGATCCTCGATATTTCAAGGATCCCAAACGGGATATGCTCCTTGTTGCGGCTGCCGGTCCGGCTATGAATATGATTCTCGCGTTCATTTCCGGGATGCTGATTTCTTTAATTGCTGGCGGTGGGATGGTCAAATCACCAATGATGACTATCTTAACACAAATTTTGTTTTACAGCCTGATGATTAATCTGGCTCTGGCAGTTTTCAATATGCTTCCCATACCACCACTTGATGGTTCAAAAGTATTGCGTGGACTATTGCCTTATCGTTATGAACATTTTGCTATCGAGCTCGAACGAATAGGTCCAATGGTTTTAATAGGTTTGATACTTTTTGGGATGGTCACAGGGAAATCTATTCTTTGGGCGTTCATCGGTCCATTTGTAGATTTTTTCATAAAACTTTTTACTTTTGGATCGTTTTCTTAATGAGAAATATCAAATTCAAACGGATTTTACGATCGAATAGAAAACCAAGAAAACCACTCTGGTGGCTGTTAATCTTATTTGCTTTGCTATCAATTCTCTTTTATTACTTACGAAATATTGTGGAGGTAAAAAATGGATAAAATCGTTGAATGTGTTCCGAATTTTAGCGAAGGGCGAGACAGGACAGTCATTGATGCCATTACTAAATCCATCTCGGATGTGCAAGATGTTGTTCTGCTGGATGTTGATCCGGGAGAGGCTACCAATCGGACTGTAGTAACGTTAATTGGGACTCCTGATGGCGTAAAAGAAGCTGCATTCAACGCAATAAAGAGAGCATCAGAACTTATTGATATGAGTCAACATTCCGGAGCTCACGCCCGGATGGGAGCCACAGATGTATGTCCTTTTGTTCCGGTAAAGGGTGTTACTATGGATGATTGTGTGGAAATTGCAAAAGAAGTTGGGAAGCGAGTAGCAGAGGAGTTAAGTATTCCTATTTATCTTTATGAACATGCAGCAATGCGACCTGAACGTGAGAATCTTGCTATCATCCGAAAGGGAGAATATGAAGGTCTTGCCGAAAAGCTGAAGGATTCCGAATGGGCTCCTGATTTTGGTGAAGCAAAATTTAATCCTAAAAGTGGTGCAACAGTCATGGGTGCAAGGGAATTCCTGATTGCCTACAATGTGAATCTGAATACGAAGGACAGAAGAAAAGCCTCTGACATTGCTCTTGATATTCGCGAGAAAGGACGAGCCAAGCGGGACAAAAAGGGTAAGATAATTCGTGACGAAAATGGGAAAATGGTCAAAGTTCCCGGAAAGTTGAAATGTGTGAAAGCCGTGGGGTGGGTAATAGACGAATATCAAAAAGCTCAAGTTTCAATTAATCTTACAAATTACCACGTAACATCACCTCATATTGTATTTGAGACGATCCGGGAGGAAGCTCGGAAACGAGGACTTCGTGTGACAGGGAGCGAGATTGTGGGACTTATTCCTCTGGAAGCGATGTTAATGGCTGGACGGTATTATCTGCAACAACAGGGAAAAACAACAGCAGTCCCAGAAAAGGAGTTGATCCGGATAGCTGTGGAGTCTATGGGGTTGAATGATGTAGCTGAATTCAATCCTGATGAAAAAATTGTGGATTATCAAGTAAAGGAAGGTGGCGGTCTGATGCAGATGGTTGTGAATGATTTTAACGATGAACTTTCTTCAGATAGTCCCGCTCCAGGAGGAGGTTCTGTTTCTGCTTTGATGGGAAGCCTTGGCGGGGCGCTGGTGAGCATGGTTGCCTCCCTGACTCATAGTAAAAAGGAAATGGAAAACCTTAGACCTGAAATGGAAGATTTGGGAAATAAAGCACAGATTTTTAAGGATCGGTTGGCATTTTTGGTAGATGAAGATACTCGAGCCTTTAACAGTGTAATGGCCGCATTTCGAATGAAAAAGAAAACAGAAGAGCAGAAGTCAACCAGGCAATTAGCCATTGAGGAAGCAACAAAGAATGCAACACAAATTCCTTTTGAAGTTGTAAAACACTGTTTTGATGTATTGAAACTTGCGGAAGTGGTCGTTTCAAAAGGAAATCCTAATTCAGTGAGTGATGCCGGTGTTGCTGCGGAAGCCGCCTTTGCTGGATTGAAAGGAGCAAGATTGAATGTTCTCATAAATTTGCCGGGAATTGATGATGAGGAATTTTGTGGGGACCTGACGAAAAAAGTAAATACAATTGAATCGAAAGCGCGTGAGCTTAATGAATCGATATCAAAAACAGTACACACAATTATTCAAGAATTATAAAGAGCCGCCACTGATTCCGCCGGCTGGCGGATCGGTGACGAGCGGATAAAGGCAGAATCGTCGGCGACCCTGCTATGCTTGGGATTACCGACGAGTTTTGCAGGTTTTGGTGACGAGCGGATCGAGACGGATTCATCAGCGATCCCGACACAACGGGAGATCACCGATGGGATGAGATATGGGTAAAATTCATTTATTATCTGACGATCTGAAAAATAAAATCGCCGCTGGCGAGGTGGTAGAACGTCCTGCTTCGGTGGTGAAGGAGTTGATGGAAAATAGTATCGATGCCGGTGCAACTCAAATCGATATTAACGTAAAAGGCGGGGGAAATGTCTCCATACAAGTAACAGATAACGGATTGGGAATGGAGAAGGATGATTTATTACTGTCATTCCAGCGTCATTCCACCTCAAAACTGGATACACCGGAAGATCTCCATAGAATCGCCACTCTTGGATTCCGGGGTGAAGCTCTTGCCAGTATTGCTTCAGTGGCACAGGTTAAAGCTCAATCTATCTTACAGGGTTCAGAAAATGGATACGAACTTGTCATCATGGATGGGGAATTTTCGGATGTTAATCTGATAGCGATGGTTGAAGGAACTTCCGTCAACGTGAGCGATCTGTTTTTTTCCCTTCCTGCTCGACGAAAATTTTTAAAAAGCCCGCAGACTGAATTAAGACGGATTATTCAGGTAGTCAGACGGTATGCCCTGAGTTATCCAGAAGTTGGATTCAGATTGGTGTCTAATGACAAAGATATTTTAGGCGTTAAGCCAGAAACCCTTGGACAGAGAATTGGAAAGGTGTTTGATCCTTCTTATACGAAAAATCTGCTTCCTGTGAAGTTGGTTAAAGAACCATTTAATGTGAGTGGTTATGTGGGGAATCTTTCTCTTATCCGACGGAGAAGAGGGGAACAATATCTATTCCTGAATCGGCGTTTCATTGTAAACAGATTGTTAAACTCCGCTATTTATTCGACATTTGAATCTCTTATTAGCCGTGGGGAATTTCCCTTCTTTGTTCTGAATATTGAAATGCCCTTGGATCAGGTGGATGTCAATGTACATCCTATGAAGATCGAAGTCCGTTTCAGGGATGAGTGGCGGGTGTATCAGGTGTTAAAACAGGCAGTATCAAAAGCGATAGCGGATATTTTAAAAACAATCCCGGATTTCATCCCCGATGCGAAAATGTCAAAGGGAAATGTAGATTCAAGACCGATCCCATGGCAGGAAATGCAGCTCACTGAACGACAACAATCCATGATGAGTTTTACCCCGACTTCCACTGGGAGACAGGATGTCGAGAGAGCAAAAGATTACGTAAGAACTTTTTCCTCACAAGAATCTGTCGAACAGCTTTTTGATCTGGAAAATATCTGGCAGGTTCATAGTAAGTATGTTGTTTCTCCCATCAAAAGTGGTTTGGTAATTATTGATCAGCACGTTGCTCACGAAAGGATTTTATATGAACAGGCAATGGAGGCCGTGGATGGAAAAGCTCTGGCAAGCCAGACCCTGCTGTTTCCCCAGAAAGTCGAGTTTCCACCGGATGATTTTTCCATTCTGCTGGAACTTCTTCCCTACCTTCAAAAGATTGGATTTCGTATGAAAGATTGTGGCGAAAACAGAGTTGAGATTGAGGGCGTACCTTCAGAAATGGGGTGGGGAAATGAAAAAGAGGTTCTGAAGGATATCATCGATTATTATCAGGATCACCACAAAGAATATGCCTCATTTCGAGAAGCTATTGCTGTCTCGTTTGCCTGCCGAGCTGCCATCAAGGCGGGAGATACTCTCTCAAAAGAAGAGATGCAGACGCTTGTAGACCGGCTCTTTGCCACTGAACATCCATACTATTGTCCACACGGTCGCCCTATCATTATCAACCTGACATTGGATGAACTGGATAAAAGGTTTGAGAGAAAATAATGAGTCTACTCCAGAAACCGCTAATCAGTCAAGAGCCTGACAGGTAGCGAAACTCTATCTTCAATAATATATGTTGGAAATCCCATATTTCTCACAAAGGGAGTCCGGGATGTGAAAACACCTTTTCGGAGCGGACTCAATAATTGAAGAGAAATAATCGTAATAAATTTATTGAAACTAATAATCTTTGTGACTTTTAACTGTTTTGTGGCGGATAATTCCTGTTAGTTTAATTGCAAGAACAATCTAAAATCAAACATTTATCTCTTTTAGCGACAGCATAGATGAATCGACAATCGCAAATTCCTATCGTCATTATTGGACCAACGGCTTCTGGGAAAACGAATGCAGCAACTGCGCTGGCAAGAGAGCTAAATGGTGATGTATTAGGACTGGATTCCCGTCAGATTTATCGGTACATGGAGATCGGTACTACTCAGCCAACCAGTGAAGAACGAAAAGAGATTCCTCACCATCTTTACGGTTTTCGTGATCCAGATCAGATGATCTCTGCTGGTGAATATGCTAAATTGGGCTGGGAGAAGATTGAGGAAATTTTTATGCGGGGGAATCTCCCCATTTTTTGTGGCGGGAGCGGACTTTATTATCGAGCCCTGACCGAGGGCATTTTTGAGGGAAGCGCTACCAATCTGGATATCAGAAAAAAACTTAAGGATAGGTTGGAGAAAGAAGGTTCATCTAAATTATTAGAGAAACTTCAAATAATCGATCCTGAATATGCCAGGATCGTTCATCCTAATAATCATAAAAGGTTAATTCGGGCACTGGAGATTTATGAAATAACCGGTTTGTCACCGTCGGAACACTTTAAGCTGCAAAGAGAAAAACAGGTAAAATATTCATTTTTTTCGGTATACCTTAACTTAGCGTTGAACCATCTCCAAAATCGAATTGAGCGTAGAACCAGATATATACTTGAGCATGGATGGATAGACGAGGTTAAGTTACTGATCGAACGGGGTTATTCTGTAGTAACTCATCCAATGGACAGTCTTGGATATAAACAGGTCATCAGTCATTTGGAGGGAAAGCTTGGTTACGATGAGATGGTTGACGAGATTGTATTAAAAACAAGACAGTATGCGAAAAAACAGATCAAATGGTTTAAACGAGAAGATATTGATCTCATCATCGATATTGTTGATAACTTCTCCACAAATGATATTGTGAAAAAAATTGTGTTGGCATATAAAAAGCATTTGAGAAGAGATTTATAATCGCTATATTTTGATAAGAAAAATGTCCTTTAAACCTGTCCAGAGAGAAGGTAAGGCAAAAAAATGATAAAAGGTGAAAAATATAATGTTCCTCCAGTGATGGGGGATTTTTTTTATCTGGTATGACACAGCCAAAGCAGATACTGTTACTTGATGAAGCAAAGATAGATCGCACTATAACCCGCATCTCTCACGAGATCGTGGAAAGGTTTCCCGAGTTAGAGAATATTGCCATTATCGGTATTCGTACCCGGGGAGAGTTCATAGCAAGACGGATTGCAGAGATAGTAAAAAGCATTACTGGGAATGAGATTCCTATTGGGTTTGTAAACGTGACTTTTCACCGGGACGATTTTCGTGAACGCCTTATTCAACCTCAGGTAAAAGGGACGGATATTCCATTTTCCATTGATGGACTCGCTATCATTCTGGCTGATGATGTTCTTTATACAGGCCGTACCATTCGGGCTGCATTATCAGAAATAATAAATTTTGGCAGACCATCTGCAGTGACCTTGGCAGTTCTGGTAGATCGGGGACATCGAGAGATGCCTATCAAAGCCGATTTCGTAGGGAAGAACATCCCTACTGGCGACGCTCAGCACGTATATGTCAGAATGAAGGAAGTTGATGGTATTGATGGTGTGTACTTGGTAACGTATGATGACGAATAAACATTTACTCGGATTGGCAGATTGGAATGCTGAAGATATTCAAACCGTTATTGATACCGCTTTTACTTTTCGTGAGATTCTTGAACGTCCTATAAAAAAGGTACCCACCCTTCAAGGAAAAACTGTTGTAAATCTCTTTTTCGAAGATTCCACCCGGACGAGAATATCGTTTGAGCTTGCCCAGAAACGCCTTTCTGCGGATATGGTAAATTTTTCAGCCGGTATAAGTAGTATCAAAAAGGGGGAAACCTTCAAGGATACAGCTCAGAATATCGAAGCGATGAAAATCGATGGGATTGTGATGCGTCACCCGATACCCGGGGCACCTCTTCATTTGACCAAATTTGTGGATGCCGTTGTAATCAATGCCGGGGATGGAACCCACGAGCACCCGACGCAGGGTCTTCTCGATTTGACGAGTCTGCAGGAAAAATTTGGGAATATCCAGGGACTGAAAATCGGTATCATTGGTGATATCAAACACAGTCGTGTAGCGAAGTCTAATATTATCGGACTAACAAAACTTGGTGCTGAGGTAACCCTGTGCGGTCCTCCTACACTGATGCCGGTAAACGTGGAAAAGCTTGGTGTTACCGTTAATTATAATGTTGATGAGGTATTACTTTGGGCTAATGCTGTTAATATATTGCGCATTCAGAGAGAGCGACAGGGAGTAAGTTATATTCCTTCTATTCGAGAGTACAGAGCCAATTGGGGAGTCACTAGGGAACGCCTGGGTAGGATCGGGAAGGAAATTACCATTATGCATCCGGGACCGATGAACCGCGGTGTCGAAATTGACAGCGATGTGGCTGACAGCGACAATGCAATTATCCTGGATCAAGTTCTTAATGGGGTAGCCGTGAGGATGGCGATATTGTATCTACTTTTGGGCGATAAGCCGAAAGAGGAAGATTAAGAAGGAAGTGAAATAAATATCTGCGGAAAATTCAGGTATAGATAAGATTATGACGGCAAATCATTTACCAAAAAACCTTCTGTTAAAGAACACTCGCATTATAGATCCTGTAAAGATGAAGGAGTTCGAAGGAGATATTCAGATCAGAAATGGGAATATCGAAGCTGTTGGGGCAGATCTTCCAGAAGATGGTGGAGAAACTATCAATGTTGATGGAAAAATTGTTACCCACGGATTTTGTGATATTCATGCCCATTTCCGTGAGCCAGGAAGGGAAGACAAGGAAACACTTGAGTCAGGCTCAAAAGCAGCACTAGCAGGAGGATTTACTACTGTTTGTGTAATGCCTAACACTGATCCACCCATCGACAGTCCGGAATCGATACGGTTTCTGGTGGAAAAAGCGGAGAATCTGCCTGTCAACATTCATCCTGTGGGTGCTGTTACAATGGGACAGAAAGGGAAACACCTAACGGAAATGGCATCAATGATACAAGAAGGGGCAGTGGCTTTTTCCGATGATGGTGTTTCTGTGATGGATAGTGGTGTGATGCGTCGAGCCCTGGAATATGCTGCTCCCCTGGGAGTACCCGTGATCAACCATGCTGAAGACCTCACATTGAAGGGAGAGGGGCAGATTAACGAGGGGGATTGGTCCACGGAACTGGGACTGGCAGGAATCCCAGATGTGAGTGAATCAAGTATGGTCAGCCGTGACATTCAGGTAGCTGAATTTGTGAAAGGGCGACTCCACATACCTCACATCAGTTCACGAAAATCAGTGGAGTTGATCCAATGGGCAAAGGAACAGGGAGTAAACGTGACAGCAGAAGTTACTCCTCATCATCTGTATTTTACGGATGCCCATCTTGTCAACTACGATACCAATCTTAAAGTGGCGCCACCTATCCGGAGCAAGAAAGACCGCATGGTACTCATGACAGCATTAAAGGATGGAATAATTGACTGTGTGGCTACAGATCACGCTCCTCACACTATCGAAGATAAGGAAGCTCCTTTCGATTGGGCACCCCCTGGAATGATTGGACTGGAGTCTGCCTTTGGTGCCGTCTGGAAGGTAATGTCTGGTGCAGGGAGCGAATTGATGGAAATTGTGAAAAGGTTCACCACAAAACCAAGAACGATTATGGGACTTGCAAGCGATCTTTTCCAGAAAGGGACACCGGCTGAACTGGTGATTTTTGATCCCAATGCAGAATGGGTATTCCAAGCGAAACACATCCACTCAAAATCGAGGAATACGCCATTTGTCGGGGAAAGGCTAAAGGGTAAAGTACTTACTGTGATTTCAAAAGAGATGATATTTCAATTTTAATCTATTTGGTTTGAAATCGTTTAGCTCGATTTAAACTGTTTGATCTGTATTACTTAATTAATTCCCCAAGAATAATCCCCGATTCCATGGAGACACGCACCAATAAAATATGATTCGCCCCGATAAAGTCGCAAGCTCCATACGGGATAAACATTTTATGGGGCAAACAGGTGTTTTAAATAATTATTGAATTCCTTTGTTTCAATCAAACAATTATCATTTAAAATCTGCCCATATTTATTACGACTAACCATTGCCAGTTTAATAATAACGATAAACAGGGTCAAATAGCGTCTAATTCAAAATGTTTTAGTCAGCACTGAGGGTTACTATGATTTTTCAGAAAAAAAGTTGCTTGAATTTATTATTAGAAATAAATTTCCCTGCTTTAATTGATTAAATTAATGATGAAAACATTCTCCATTAAACAAGTTGAAATAGAGAAAGATTGGTATCTTGCTGATGCTTCCGACCAAACCTTAGGCAGATTTGCCAGTCGAATAGCCACCATATTGAGAGGGAAACATAAACCAACATACACCCCTCATATGGATATGGGTGATTATGTTATTGTTATTAATGCTGATAAAATTCATATCACAGGGGAAAAAGAAAAAGATAAGAAATATTTTTCCCATTCAGGATATCCCGGAGGATCAAAGTTTAAATCATTACACGATTTGAGAATCAGACATCCAGAGCGAATCATTATTCATGCCGTAAAGGGGATGCTTCCTCATAATCGACTTGGGCGAAAAATGCTTAAAAATCTGAAGGTGTACGCAGGATCAGATCATCCGCACAGCGCCCAAAAACCAAAACTATTAGAGGTATAATTAATGGCTAATGTTAACATCTTAAAAGTAGGGCGACGGAAATCATCGGTTGCTCGTGTCCAATTAAAAGACGGAAATGGGAAAATTGTCATTAATAAACATAATTTGGATGATTATTTTGGTCGTGTGAGTCAGAAAAAAGTTGCAGCAAATCCACTGGATGTAGTTGATTTTGAGGATAAGAAATTTGATATCATTGTGAATGTAGAAGGTGGTGGATTATCGGGACAGGCTGGGGCAATATCTCATGGGATTGCTCGGGCTCTCGTTGATCTGGATAAAAATTATAGAACTCCGCTCAAGAAAGCCGGTCTGTTAACCCGGGATCCAAGAGAAAAGGAACGAAAGAAATACGGGCTGCGCGGGGCTCGACGGGCATTTCAATTTTCGAAAAGATAAGAGGAGCTGTCTTTGGAACTTACCTTTGATGATCTGTTAAGCACGGGTGCTCATTTTGGTCATATAAAAAGAAAGTGGCATCCCAATTACAAACCGTATATATTGATGACCAAGAGAGGTATTAATATTATAAACCTCGATGAAACCCTTGTCAATATTGAGAAAGCAATAAATTTTCTTAAAGAAGTTGTGGAAAATGGAGGGGAAATATTATTTGTTGGTACAAAAAAGACCATTAAGGATATCGTTCAACAAGAGGCGGACAAATGCGGAATGTTTTATGTCGTGGAGAGATGGTTGGGGGGAACGCTGACGAATTTTTCCACGATTCGAAAAAGCATCAAGCGGTTGCAGTCTCTCGAGAAAGAATCGAGTCCACTGTATGAAAATGTGACGAAGAAAGAGTTACTCTCTCTTGAACGTGAAATGATCCGTCTTCAGGATCAACATCGTGGAATCAAAGATATGCGTCGCATTCCTGATGCTCTGATCGTGGCAGATACCCACCACGAAATGATTGCTGTCAAGGAAGCGCGTCTCTTGACTATTCCAGTAGTTGCAATTGTTGACACAAACACTGATCCAAAACAGGTTGATTATCCCATACCTGCTAATGACGATTCCATCAGAGCGGTAAAACTTATTATCGGAGAACTATCGAAGGTAATTTGTGAGGTCAAGGATATTCCTTATCCCAAAGATGAGGAGGTAGTTTCGGATCTTGAAGCGGGAAAACAAGAAGGTGCAGAATCGGAAGATGAGAGTGTGGAAAGTGAGGAAAAAATCTCTGTATCTGAAAAGGATGAAGTAACAGAAACTAAAGGTAAAAATATAGAGGAGAAGAAAACCCCGGCGGAAAGTAAGGAAAGTAAAGGAGCAGACGAATCAAATGACGATTGATGCTAAAACAGTCAAGCAATTGAGAGATCGCACTGGTGCAGGAATGATGGATTGTAAGAATGCATTAAAATCTAATAACGGGGATATGGATAAGGCGGTAGAATATCTTCGAAAATCTGGAATTGCCAAGGCAGACCGGAAGAGCAGTAGAAAAACAGATCAGGGTATCATTTTTTCTTATATTCATCCAGGGAATCGTATTGGTGTGATTGTGGAGGTAAATTGTGAGACAGACTTTGTGGCGAAAAACGATAGATTTACCTCGTTTGTGAAAGATATAGCTATGCAGATTGCAGCTACCAATCCGATTACCATCAAACGTGAAGATGTGGAAGAAACTATTGTAGAACGTGAAAAACATATTTATAAAGAGCAGGCAAAGTTGTTGGGTAAACCTGAGAAAGTTATTGATCGTATTGTTGGGGGTCGTTTAGAAAAATATTATCAGGAAAATTGCCTGCTGGAACAGCCCTTTATCAAGGATACCGAGAAATCCGTTCAGGAACTTCTAACTGAAACAATCGCCACTCTTGGTGAGAATGTCCATATTTCTCGTTTTGCCCGTTTTGAGGTAGGCGAAGGAATCCCCTCTGACAGTGGAAGTTAATTTCTATTTTATAAAATGACAGGTCCTTCCTTCGGTAGGATTTTGCTGAAGCTCAGCGGAGAAATCCTTGCTGGACAAAAAGGATTTGGCATTGATCCAGCCAGAGCAAAATATCTTGCTACAGAAGTAAAAACCGTTTACGAAATGGGGGTGAGTATCGGAATCGTCATTGGGGGGGGGAATATCCTGCGTGGGAATATGGCTGAAAAAAAGGGGATGGATCGAGTATCGGCAGACTATCTTGGTATGCTGGCTACCATCATCAATGCTATTACTCTTCAGGATGCTCTTGAAAATGAGGGGTGTACCACAAGAACACTCACTGCCATTACCATTTCACAATTGGCTGAACCATACATCCGAAGACGGGCTATTCGACATCTGGAAAAAGGTCGAGTGATAATTATTGCCGGTGGAACTGGAAATCCGTATTTTAGTACTGATACAGCAGCGGCTCTACGGGCGACGGAACTTGAAGCAGATATTTTATTAAAAGGAACTAAAGTAGATGGGGTTTATGATAAAGACCCTGTCCAATATCCCGATGCAAAAATGTTTCATAATTTAACATTTCGGCAAGTGATTGAGGATGAGTTGAAAGTGATGGATCTTACAGCTGTAACACTGTGTCGTGAAAATCATATCCCCATAGTTGTGTTCAATGTCAGTAAAAGTAGAGATTTAAACAAAATTTTGAATGGAGAAAAAATAGGAACGTTTATCCAGGAGTAGTATGTATGTTAGAAGAATATTTTAAAGATGTAAAACACCGAATGGAAGTTTCTGTTGAACATACAAGACAAGAATTAGTTCACATTCGTAGTGGTCGAGCGACTCCAGTCCTCCTTGATAGTATTAAGGTATCTTATTACGGAACCTCAACACCCCTAAAATCGCTTGCTAACGTAACCGCTTCAGAAGCAAGACTACTTACTGTACAACCTTATGATAAAACGATACTATACGATATTGAGAGGGAAATTCAAGCTGCAAATCTTGGATTGAACCCTTCGAATGATGGCAATATCATTCGGATTCCTATTCCTCCCCTTACAGAAGAGCGACGCCAGGAACTGGTCAGATATGTTCATCAACTTGTGGAAGATGGAAGAATTGCTGTTCGAAATGTTCGTAAAGATGTGAATATCCAGTTTCGGGAAATGCAGAGAAATCACGAGATTTCTGAAGATGAAGAACATTATGGTTATGATGAAATTCAGAAGATTACTGATAAGTATATTGAAGAATTGAATCAATTATTGGAGAAAAAGGAAAAAGAGCTTATGGAAGAATAAAGGGTATCTAAATTTAACTCTTTGATTTTGCCCCAAGCGGGGCATTTTTTTTATAAAAAAGATTAATCACATTTCGAGTATCCACAAGAGTGACAGATCACACAATTATTTTCGTGGTATACTGTACTTCCGCAATCAGGACAAGTAATCATCGTTCGTGGATTATAATCCGCATCGATGTGTGATGAATTCCCCGATGTCTCGTCAGCAAGTGAAAAAACGGGAGTTTTGGATCTTTCCTCCTCATTTTCCACACTGCTTTCATCTTTATTCACGAGATAATCTTCGAGAGCTTTCCCTATGGCGTCAGGGGTGGATAGAATGAGTCGCCCATTTTCCCATGTGGGATTGGGACCACTGATCCCTTTCAATTGTTTAATGACATCATGTACATCAATACCAGAACGAAGTGCAAGGGACACAAGTCGACTGATAGCTTCAGATTGTGCCGCAGCGTTACCGCCTGCTTTGCCGATGGTTGTGAAAATTTCACTAAGTCCTTGTTCATCTTCGTTAATAGTGATATAGAGTGATCCCTCCCCAGTTCGTATTCTCTTAGTGATTCCTTTCGTGATGGATGGTCTGATTCTCGGCTTCTTTTTTACTCTCGAAGCTGTTGCTGTTTCGGATTCTTTTTCCGGTTTTACGGATGTGGATAATTTATCTTCTGGAGATCCAGTCCGTTCTGCATTATCTAAATTTTCTTTGTCTGCCAGCTCCCCATGTGGGGCAGGCTGGTTGGTGATTAGAATTCCTTCACGGGCTCCCTCACGGTATACTGTGACCCCTTTCAAACCAGCTTTATAGGCAGTCATATAAATATCTGCCACGGTATCCACATCAATATCTTTTTTCAGATTTACTGTAGAGCTGATGGAAGAATCAACATATTTCTGAATAATGCCCTGCATCTTGATCCGGAAGTAAGGATCGATATCATGAGCAGTGACGATATAGTCTGGTAAGTTTTTGTCATTACCAAAAATCTTATTGATAATGGGGTGGTACACCGTGAATTCCTTGAACGTATCTCCATATCCGTCATTCTGTTTGACACGGCGGGTGTATGATGTGCTGAAAATCGGTTCGATACCGGATGTCACTCGAGCTACGATTGCTCCGCTGCCTGTGGGGGGCACAGTTAAGATAGTTGAATTTCTTATACCATATTTTCGAATTTTACTTCGGAGTTCATCACTAATATTTTGAACGAATTTACTTTTTTTATATCCATCCCATCGGAAGTTGGGGAATGGATTTTTTTCTCTGGCAAGGTCAATAGATGTCTGATAAGTAGTGTCACGATACCATTTCCCGATTATATCAACCATTTCGAGAGCTTGATCACTGTCATATCGTATTTTCATCTTGACAAGCATATCCCCAAGTCCCAGCAGACCCAAACCAACCCGACGATCATTTCGGGCATTCTGTTTTTGAACTTCAAGTGCGTGTCGATTTATGTTATAGTCAATAATATTGTCTAAAAAACGAACCGCAATAGTAACAGTTTTTTTAAATTTATTCTCGTGAAAATTTCCCTCATCATCCACAAATCTCTCAAGATTAATGGACCCTAAATTACAACAACCACCATCGGGTAAAGGTTGCTCACCGCATGGATTTGTGGTTAGAATGGGACTGCAATATTCAGCATTGTGGTGTTCTTTCATTGTATCCCAGAAAAGGATACCCGGTTCACCACTGGCGTGCGCAGCAGAAATTATTTTGTTCCAGAGTTCCTTTGCTCTAATTGTATGGTATACTTTTCCTTTATGTATTAGATCAAAATCCTGATCATTTTCTACTGCATTCATAAATTTGTGGGTTAAAAGAACCGATATATTGGAATGTTTTACTCTATGAAGATTACGTTTTATATCGATGAATTTATAGATATCTGGATGATCAATACGCAGGGTTTGCATATTGGCACCACGACGACCATGCTGAGCAATCGTATTTGTGTTTTCGCTAAATAGATTCATGAATCCAGTAGGTCCACAGGATTCACCTCCGGTGCCATCGATACTGTCACCGCTGGGTCGGAGAATGCTGAGATCGTGCCCGCAACCACCGCCAAATTTATAGGTGAGTGCTTCCTCAACAATAGTGTCATAAATTGCCTGAATGGAGTCCTCACGGATAGCAACAACGTAACAATTATTGAGGGTTGTAATTATGTCTTCCCGCCCGGCACCATGCATAATTCTACCGCCGGGAACAAATCGGAAATCTTCTAAAATTGAGAAAAACTTTTTATACCAGAAAGTCTGGTCTTCCTTTTTCTCTATAGAGGATATGGATTTGGCTACCCGTTTCCACATGTCGTATGGACTTTTTTCCCAGGGAGCAAGATATTTATTTTGAAGAACCTCTTTGCCTAATGTATCTTTACCAAAATATCCTTCCAGCGTGTAATTGTGGGGGGTTTTTTCGCCTAGGACTTCTGGTAAATCAGTTTCTGGTGAAGATTTCGACTCATCGATTTCCATAAGATCGATTTTGGGTTTGATGATACCCTTTGAAGATTTATCAGATGTTTTAGGATAGAAAAAATCAAATTCCATCGCCTCTGCCATAGCGAACCCCTGTCAGAATGTATGTAAGTTAACGATTAAAAAATGAAAAGCAATTGGCAAGCGGGTAAATTTCCCGCGAAGTTCTTGCGCCTAATATAGAAATCGGTAAAAAAGGTGGCAAGAACAATTCTTGAAATGTGGAAAATATTTTTAATTATTTTGAAATTTTCTTAAAAGTGATGGTTTAAAATCTACAATTCGTTTGAAATGACATTGGAAAAGACTTAATTTTTTAACAAGATAAAGAAGGAAACACAGTTAGTGTCAGTAACACCTAAAATGGTTATTCATGGAGGTGTCGGAAGTCTGGAGGGAGATACAGAAAAGCGAATCACCATTCATGAAACCTTAATTCTTTTTTTGATGGAATCTTATCCTATTCTTTGTGATTACGATGCATGGACAGCAACTGTTCATTGCACTCGATTGCTTGAAGATGATCCCAATTTTAATGCTGGCACGGGATCCAAATTACAGAAAGATGGTCAGGTTCGAATGTCGGCATCACTGATGGATGGAAGAAAAAATTCATTTTCTGCGGTTATTAATATCAAGAATATCCGCAACCCAATTGAAATCGCAGAAAAATTGTCGCACGAAAAACATAAGGTTATTGCTGGTGACGAAGCTAATGAATACGCTCGGAAGAACGGAATTAAATATTTTGATCCAATAACTCCTCAGAGCCGCAGAGAATACGAAGAAAAATCTGCCGGTCAATCAGGGACAGTAGGTGTGGTTGCATTAGATAAAATGGGGAATATTGTAGCAGCAACTTCAACAGGAGGTATGGGATACGAATTGCCGGGACGGGTCAGCGATTCTGGTACTGTTGCTGGGAATTACGCCACAAAAAAGGTTGGACTTTCCTGTACAGGTATTGGTGAACATATCGTCAATATGGGTCTAGCTGTGCGTGTAGCAAGTCAGGTAGAAAATGGAATGCCGTTAAATGAAACAGTGAAAAATGTCCTTAAAGAAGCTGCACAATTCCGATATAGATTAGGATTGGTAGCCATAGATTATCTTGGGAATATTGAAATTGGAAAAACCATTGATGAATTATTTTATGCTAAACACGACAGTAAATCAGTAACGACATTTTATTCTAATAGCGAATAAGTCTCTATCAACTTTTTTGATTCTATCTAATTTTCGTATAAATTCTTGTGCCGTTTTTGCGCCTGTGATGTAATGGTAACATTCGAGCTTCCCAAGCTCGCCATGTGGGTTCGATTCCCATCAGGCGCTCAATACTTCTAAACATCTACATAATTTCCTAAATTACCTTATAACCTTTGTTAGCAGGAATTTCACATGGCAAGACCAATAGTAGCGATAATAGGTCGTCCTAACACAGGGAAATCGACCCTTTTTAATCGTCTGTTGAGACGTCGGCAGGCTATTGTCGATAAACAGGAGGGAATTACCCGGGATCGACTCTATGGTGATGTTGAGTGGAGTGGTGACTCTTTTAGTCTCATTGATACTGGAGGATATATTCCAGATGATGTGAACGAGATGGATGCTGCAGTTCGACATCAGGCAGAGCTGGCTATGGAAGAAGCTCATCTTATCATTTTAATGGTGGATGGCAGGGAGGGAATTAACGCTATCGATGAAGATCTGGCTCAATTGGTGAGACGTTCCAATAAACCTCATTTACTTGTTGTTAACAAAATTGATACTGAAGCTCAAAAATCCATGTTGAATGAATTTTACTCCCTGGGAATTAAAATCATGATTTCAATCTCTGCCATAAATGGTCGGAATACAGGTGATATGCTGGATATAATTGTTCAGAAACTGAAAGGAATTAAGATATCAGTTAAGTTTAAAGAATCTGATGCCATTCGAATCGCTATTGTTGGGATGCCAAATGTTGGAAAATCGTCGGTTGTCAATGTGCTCTTGAATCAGGAAAAGCTCATCGTGACTGAAATACCCGGTACAACACGGGATGCCATTGATACCACCATAAAATACCACCGGAGAACATTTGTACTGGTAGATACCGCCGGGTTAAGGAAAAAGACTAAAGTTAGGGATAACATTGAGTATTACAGTATGGTCAGAACTTTTAATGCTATTGATGATGCCCATCTGGTTCTGGTTATCCTCGATGGGGTAAAAGGATTTGGCAGGCAAGACCAGCAAATTGTCCGTCGGGTGTTGGATAATGGAAAAGGGATGATTCTTGTGGTGAATAAATGGGATCTGGTAGAAAAAGATGAGAAGACTCAGGACGATTATAAAAAGGCTATCCGCCGTCAATTTAAAGCAATAAATGATTATCCCATCCTGTTCATTTCCGCAAAGACAAGACAGCGTGTCACCAAGCTTCTACCGGAGTCTGAGACTGTTTTCACCCGATGGAAAAGAAAAATTCCTACGAATGTCCTGAACAATGTGCTCAGAAAGACAGTTGAGCGATACCATCCTCCTGCTCTACAGGGGAAGAATATCAAGATTAAATACATTACACAGATTGCAACAGCACCTCCAAAATTTACTTTTTTTACGAATTATCCTAACTTAATCAAAGATTCTTATAAAAATTATCTCGAAAACCAATTAAGGGCTCATTTTGATCTAAATGGAGTCCCAATAAAAATTACATTTCGAAGATCATAACGCGTATTTTCTTTGTACAATACCTTTTCGATGAATAACCCCTCTAAAATTTCCCAGTCACAATTTCGAGAGAAACGATCAAAATTTATCGGGATAATGATTCCGGTAAAAACAGAGGAAGAAATATCAAAACGTCTTCGAACAATTAAAAAAAAGTATCGTGATGCAACACATATTTGTTACGCTTACCGTTGTTATCTTGAAGAAACAGGAGAGATTACAGAAGAAAAATCAGATGCAGGTGAACCATCGGGAACAGCTGGACAATCTATTTTGTTCCATCTTCAGCAAAATCAAATTGTCAATGCTCTTTTGTTAGTGGTAAGATATTTTGGCGGGATTAAACTGGGTAAAAGCAAGCTTGCCAGAGCTTATGGAAATACAGCTGCCCTTGTCATTAACGACATAGAACTCACTTCATTTATTCCAACCACAAAGGTGTGTTTGGAAGTTCCTTATGGAATGATTGGAATAACTCAAAATATTATTCGACAGTTTGAGGGTAAAGTGCTACATCGAGATTATGATGAAAAAACCAAATTATTAATCCAGATTCCTACAGAAAAGATTGATGAATTTCAAAATTATATTATTACTGAAAGTGGGGGAAAAATTCAAATATTATCTCAATAATCTTTTTGAGGTATCGTCTATTTTGTATTAAATTTCGACGATCGCGGGGTGGAGCAGTCTGGTAGCTCGTTGGGCTCATAACCCAAAGGTCGCTGGTTCGAATCCAGCCCCCGCTAC